>JAFEEP010000659.1 GCA_018241045.1 Pseudomonadota bacterium
AGAACAAGGGCGTGCAGACGCTGCTTGACGCGGTGGTCGACTTCCTGCCGTCGCCGCTCGACATTCCTGACGTCCAGGGCGTCAAGATGGACAGCGACGAGAAGGACAGCCGTCCGCCTTCGGACGAAGCGCCGTTCAGTGCGCTGGCCTTCAAGGTCATGAACGACCCGTTCGTGGGCTCGCTCACCTTCATCCGCATCTATTCGGGTGTGCTGACCAAGGGCAGCTACCTGAACTCGGTGAAGGACAAGAAGGAAAAGGTTGGCCGCATGCTGGAAATGCACGCCAACGACCGCAAGGACATCGAAGAGGCCTTCGCGGGCGACATCATCGCGCTCGCGGGGATGAAGGAAACCACCACCGGCGACACGCTGTGCGCCGAGCGGTTCCCGATCGTGCTCGAGCGGATGGAATTCCCCGAGCCGGTCATCGAGCTGTCGGTCGAGCCCAAGACCAAGGCGGACCAGGAAAAGATGGGCGTCGCGCTCAATCGCCTGTCGGCCGAGGATCCCTCGTTCCGCGTCACGACCGACCACGAATCGGGGCAGACGATCATCAAGGGGATGGGCGAGCTTCACCTCGACATCATCGTCGATCGTATGCGCCGCGAGTTCAAGGTCGAAGCCAACGTCGGTGCGCCGCAGGTGGCTTACCGCGAATACCTCGCCAAGCCTGTGGACATTGACTACACCCACAAGAAGCAGTCGGGCGGCACCGGCCAGTTCGGCCGCGTGAAGGTCAAGGTCACGCCGGGCGAGCGCGGTTCGGGCTTCGTCTTCAAGGACGAGATCAAGGGCGGCAATATTCCCAAGGAATATATCCCCGCGATCGAGAAGGGTTTCCGCGAGACGGCCGAAACCGGCAGCCTCATCGGCTTCCCGATCATCGACTTTGAAGTGCTGCTCTACGACGGTGCTTACCACGACGTCGACTCGTCGGCCCTGGCCTTCGAAATCGCCGGTCGCGGCGCGATGCGCGAAGTGGCCCAGAAGTCCGGGATCAAGCTGCTCGAGCCGATCATGAAGGTCGAGGTCGTCACCCCCGAGGAGTATCTCGGCGACGTCATCGGCGACATGAACAGCCGTCGCGGCCAGATCCAGGGCACCGACACTCGCGGCAATGCCCAGGCGGTCGAGGCCATGGTCCCGCTCGCCAATATGTTCGGCTACGTGAACCAGCTGCGCTCGTTCACCCAGGGCCGGGCGAACTACTCGATGTTCTTCTCCCACTATGACGAGGTCCCGGCGAACGTCGCGACCGAAATCAAGGAGAAGCTTGCCTAACCGGCGAGATGATACTAGGGGCGGCGCCTGATTCAGCGGGCGCCGTCCAAACCCCGCAGATTCTTATCAAAGCGAAAGAAGGTTTGAGACAATGGCTAAGGCTAAGTTTGAGCGGAACAAGCCGCACTGCAACATCGGCACCATCGGTCACGTCGACCATGGCAAGACCACGCTGACCGCTGCGATCACCAAGGTGCTCGCCGAAACCGGCGGTGCGCAGTTCACCGATTACGCCAACATCGACAAGGCTCCCGAAGAGCGCGAGCGCGGCATCACCATTTCGACCGCCCACGTCGAATATGAGACCCCGAACCGCCACTATGCGCACGTCGATTGCCCCGGCCACGCCGACTATGTGAAGAACATGATCACCGGCGCGGCGCAGATGGACGGCGCCATTCTCGTGGTGAACGCGGCTGACGGCCCGATGCCGCAGACCCGCGAGCACATCCTGCTCGCCCGCCAGGTCGGCGTGCCGCAGCTCGTCGTGTACATGAACAAGGTCGATCAGGTCGACGACGCCGAAATCCTCGAGCTGGTCGAGCTGGAAATCCGCGAGCTGCTCAGCTCGTATGGTTTCGACGGCGACGCCATCCCCGTGATCCCCGGTTCGGCCCTGGCCGCGCTGGAAGGCCGCGACGACAACATCGGCAAGGAATCGATCAACAAGCTGATGGAAGCGGTTGACTCGTTCATCCCGCAGCCGCCGCGCCCGACCGACAAGCCCTTCCTGATGCCCGTCGAAGACGTGTTCTCGATCTCGGGTCGTGGTACGGTCGTCACCGGCCGCGTTGAAACCGGTATCGTCAAGGTTGGCGACGAAGTTGAAGTGATCGGTATCCGCGACACGCAGAAGACCGTCGTCACCGGCGTCGAAATGTTCCGCAAGCTGCTCGATCAGGGTGAAGCCGGCGACAACATCGGCGCGCTGGTCCGCGGCCTGAAGCGTGAAGACGTTGAGCGCGGCCAGGTTCTGGCCAAGCCCGGCTCGGTCACCCCGCACACCGAATTCAGCGCTGAAGTCTACGTGCTGTCGAAGGACGAAGGTGGCCGTCACACGCCGTTCTTCGCCAACTACCGCCCGCAGTTCTACTTCCGCACCACCGATGTGACCGGCGAAGTGATCCTTCCCGAAGGCACCGAAATGGTGATGCCGGGCGACAACGTCGGCCTCTCGGTCAAGCTGATCGCCCCGATCGCGATGGACGAAGGTCTGCGCTTCGCCATCCGCGAAGGCGGCCGCACCGTCGGCTCGGGCGTGGTTGCCAAGATCACGAAGTAAGCTTCGGCTGATCCAGCCAAACGAATTGGCCCGGTCTCCCGCAGGGGAGGCCGGGCTTTTTCATTGCGAAGGGAGGGGGCGTCTGCATGCCGATGGGGTTGGACAAACCATGAACAAACTGCTATCTGTTGAGGGTGATCCAATTGCCGTCAATCATCTTGCGCATTCAAGGGCTGTTGGATGAGAACTCAGAGCAAAGCGTCACGTACGCCGCGCTTGAGGCTCGTCTGGCGCTAGAAAAGGTCTGTTACGACCGCCTTCGGCAGCGGCACGACTATATATCTCATGCACAATTGAAAAAATGGCAGCCAGGGGCAGTGATCAATACGCTGATGAGCGAGGTCGACTCGCACGTCACTCAAACCATGACCATGAGCATCAGCAAAACTCCGCCCGAAGCTGGTGTAAAAATCGAAGACGCTGCATGGATTGAACTAGGGACCGAGATTGGGTTCGACCCGAAACTCATCGCCAGGCTGTGGAATGCTTTAGCAAAGCTAGCGCTTCACGCGCGTCTTCCGGAGCATAAGAATGATCACATACCCGATTATGGCGACAAGGCACAGGTGCGGACGAAAGTAGAAGAAGTGATCGTCGAGTTAGAGCGCCTATCGAAAGGGACGATGACATTCTCGGGTGTGCCCGCAGGAGGTGACGTATCTTTCTTGTGCCGGTGTGGTGAGAAAAATAAGCGTCGGATGGCATTGCTCCGCGAGGGGCAATCCGTCTCGTGCATCAATCCCAATTGCATGGCGAGTTGGAAGACCCACAAAGATGGGGACACAATCACTTTCGAGTCCGACACCGTCGATGTGGACTGCGGTCAGTGTGGTGAACGGAACTTTATTGACCGCAGAAATATCTTGAAGATGAAATTCGACCAGCACGCTTCCTTCAATTGCCGTGACTGCAGCGCGATCAACTACATGCGATGGCAACTAGTTCTGGTTCGGCAGGCTGATCCGCCGCAAAGTTGAGGGTAGGCCAAAGGCGCACTCACTGCTTACGAAGGACGTTGAGTTCAAGCGTATAAGTCGCGGCAGAATTCTAGTGACCATCAATGAGATGCACCAAGCAATCGGGGGGCAATGTCCCAGGCGCGATTGTGGCGACAAATGAGTTCATCAACGCGTCGCCGCCGGACCTAAAAAGCCCTTGCGCGAATCCCACACCCTGTGTAGGGGCGCGGCTCGAAATCAGTCGGGGTGTGACTCCCCGTGGCTCTTTCTCATCGGTAGGATACAATGGAAGCTCAGAATATTCGCATTCGCTTGAAGGCATTCGATCACCGCGTGCTTGATCAGGCGACCGGCGAAATCGCGGACACCGCCCGCCGCACCGGCGCGCTGATCCGGGGCCCCATTCCTCTGCCGACGAGAATTGAAAAGTTCACCGTGAACCGCGGACCGCACATCGACAAGAAGTCGCGTGAGCAGTTCGAGGTCCGCACCTACAAGCGGCTGCTCGACATCGTGCAGCCCAACGCCACCACCGTGGACGCGCTGATGAAGCTCGACCTGGCCGCTGGCGTGAACGTCGAGATCAAGCTGGCCTAAGCCGCACTCGACCAAAAGTTTC
The DNA here is from genome assembly GCA_018241045.1 of Pseudomonadota bacterium. Taxonomy (GTDB): domain Bacteria; phylum Pseudomonadota; class Alphaproteobacteria; order Sphingomonadales; family Sphingomonadaceae; genus Novosphingobium. The sequence goes on from JAFEEP010000659.1 coordinate 4,144, forward strand.
GGACCTTCGGGTCCACATCCTTCCGGGCTTCGGCCCGGCTCCTAGCGGGTCTGACCCGCGACGAGACAGAGCCTCGGCAGTGGTCGAGGACACAAGGGATACCTCCGGGGCTTGCTCCGGGAATGCGTCCCCCGTCTCGCTTCGCTTCGTGCGGAGCACCCAGCCCGGACGGGGCTCGTATCACAATCGGGCTGGACACGCCTGTGGGGATGGTCCCTGCAGGCCTCTGTAGGAGACTGGTATCATGCGCACAGGCGTGATTGCCAAGAAGGTGGGGATGACCCGCCTTTTCCAGGAGGACGGACGGCACGTGCCGGTTACCGTTCTGGCGCTGGAAGATTGCCAGGTGGTCTCGGTTCGCACCGCTGATCGCGACGGGTACGTCGCGGTGCAGCTCGGCGCCGGGGCAGCCAAGCAGAAGAACGTTGCCAAGCCGCAGCGCGAACACTTCGCCAAGGCTGAAGTTTCGCTCAAGCAGCGCGTCGCGGAATTCCGCGTCGCCGACGATGCCGTCCTCGAAGTCGGCTCGACGATCGCTGCCTCGCACTTCGTGCCGGGCCAGATGGTCGACGTCGCCGGGCACACCCAGGGCAAGGGCTTTGCCGGTGCGATGAAGCGCTGGGGCTTCGGCGGTATGCGCGCCACTCACGGCGTCTCGATCAGCCACCGTGCTCACGGTTCGACCGGCAACCGCCAGGATCCGGGCAAGGTCTTCAAGAACAAGAAGATGGCCGGACACATGGGCGACCGGGAGCGGACCCAGCAGAATCTCGAGGTCGTGCGCGTCGATGACGAGCGCGGCCTTATCT
>JAFEEP010000065.1 GCA_018241045.1 Pseudomonadota bacterium
GAAGCGCGGCACTTGAAGATCGCACCGATCAGCCAGCAGATGGTGCTCAACTTTATCTCGGACAAGGTTCTTGGCCTGCCCAAGTCCTACTAAGCGGAGCAGCTATGAAGCAAGCAGTCATTTGCGAACCCCTGCGCACCCCGGTAGGGCGCTATGGCGGGGTGTTCAAGGATATTCCCGCTGCCGGATTGGCAGAGGTGGTGTTGCGCGAGTTGGTCAAGCGCACCGGCATCCAGGGTAGCGACATTGACGACGTGATCTTCGGCCAGTGCTACCCGAACGGCGAGGCGCCGGCGATCGGCCGCATCGCCGCGCTGGATGCGGGGCTGGGCGTGCACATCCCGGGGTTGCAGATCGACCGCCGCTGCGGCTCCGGCCTGCAGGCCGTCATCGATGCGGCAATGCGCGTGCAGACTGGTGCGGCCGAGTTGGTCATCGCCGGCGGCGCCGAGAGCATGAGCCAATCCGAGCACTATGTGCTGGGATCGCGCTTTGGCATCAAGGGCGATTCGCAGCCGTTCTGGGATCGCATCGCGCGCGGCCGCATCACCTCCGGTGGCAAGCACCACCCGGTGCCGGGTGGGATGCTGGAGACGGCGGAAAACCTGCGGCGCGAATACAAGGTGTCGCGCCAGGCGCAGGACGAGCTGGCCCTGAAGTCGCAGCAGAATGCCGCGGCCGCGCAGCAGAGCGGGCGGTTCGCGGACGAGATCGTCGCGGTGCCCGTCAAGGGCCGCAAGGGTGTGCAGAACGTCACCGTCGACGAGCACCCCCGGGCCGAGACCACCATGGAAATGCTGGCGGGCCTTTCGCCCGTGCGCCTCAAGCAAGATCCGGAATCCACCGTGACCGCTGGCAACGCCAGCGGGCAGAACGATGGCGCTGCTGCCTGCATCGTGACCACGCCGGAGAAGGCGGCCGCTCTGGGACTCAGGCCGCTGGCGCGCCTGGTCAACTGGGCCGTGGCCGGCGTCGAGCCGGAGCGCATGGGTATCGGCCCGGTGCCTGCCGTCGAGCGAGTATTGCAGCGCACCGGTCTGTCGATCAAGGATCTGGACCTGTTCGAACTGAACGAGGCCTTTGCCGCACAGGTGCTGGCCTGCACCTACGGGCTGAAGTTCCAGCCCGGTGACTACGAACGCCTGAACGTCAACGGCTCGGGCATCTCGCTGGGGCATCCCGTGGGCGCGACCGGCGTGCGCATCCTGGCGACCATGCTGCGCGAACTCGATCGCCGTGGTGGCCGGTACGCGCTGGAAACGATGTGCATCGGCGGCGGCCAGGGGCTGGCGGCGGTGTTCGAGCGCGTCAAGTAGGAGTTGGGAACAATGGAACGCTACAAGCAATTTCCCATGCGTTTCGAGCGTCACGAAGACGGCGTGCTCGAGATGATCTTCGACGGCCCGAACCTGAATGCGGTGGACGCGCGGGTGCACGCCCAATTGCCCAAGGTGTGGGCCGTGGTCGACAACGACCCCGAGACGCGTGTGGTGCTGGTGCGCGGCGAGGGGCGCGCTTTCTCCGCCGGCGGCAGCTTCGACCTGATCGACGAGCAGATCGAAAGCCACGCTGTGCGAATGCGCGTGTACTTCGAGACGCGCGACTTGGTCATGAACATGGTCAACTGCAAGAAGCCGGTGATCTCCGCCATCCATGGTCCGGCCGTGGGCGCCGGCCTGATCGTGGCGATGCTGGCCGACATCTCGATTGCGGCGCGCACCGCCAAGATCGTCGACGGGCACACACGCCTGGGTGTCGCTGCGGGCGACCATGCCTCGATGGTGTGGCCGCTGCTGTGCGGCATGGCCAAGGCCAAGTACTACCTGATGACTTGCAAGCACATGTCGGGCGAGGAGGCCGAGCGCATCGGTCTTGTGTCGCTGTGCGTCGACGACGACAAGCTGCTGGAGACCGCGCGGGAGACGGCACGCGACATCGCCAATGGAGCGCAGGAGGCGATCGGCCTCACCAAGTACTCGCTCAACAGCTGGTACCGCCAGCAGATGCCGCTCTTCGACGCGTCGCTGGCGCTGGAATTCCTCGGCTTCGGCGGTGCGGAGGTGAAGGAGGGCGTGCAGTCGCACCGCGAGCGCCGCCCGCCCAAGTTCGTCTGACGCCGACAGCGACGGCGCCGTGCAACCGAACCTATAAAGCAAGAGACAACCAAGATGTACCCGATCCTGAATGGACTGCGCGTGGTCGAGTGCGCGTCCTTCATCGCCGCACCATCATGTGCGCTGTATTTGCAGCAGCTTGGCGCCGAAGTGATTCGCATCGATCCCATCGGCGGCGGGATGGATTTCGCACGCTGGCCGGTGGCTCCAGGCGGCCAGAGCCTGTACTGGGAAGGCTTGAACAAGGGCAAGCGCTCGGTCGCCATCGACCTGTCGCGTCCCGAAGGGCGTGAACTGGCGACGGCCTTGATCACCGCGCCGGGGCCTGATGCCGGCCTGCTTGTCACCAACTACCCTCAGAAAGGCTTCATGGGCCATGAAGCCTTGAGTGCGCGGCGTCCCGACCTGGTGACGGTCCGGGTATTGGGCTGGGGCGATGGTGCGCCCGCCGTGGACTACACGGTCAATGCGGCGCTGGGCGTGCCCTGCATGACGGGCTCCCAGGAAAACGGCGACACGCCCGTCAACCATGTTCTGCCGGCCTGGGATCTGCTCACGGGTGCCTACGCCGCATTTGCCATGCTGGCGGCGGAGCGGCATCGCTGTCGCACGGGACGGGGGCAGGAAGTGACGGTGCCGCTGTCCGATGTGGCCCTCGCTTCGCTCGGGCACATGGGCCAGATTGCCGAGGTTCTGACGCAGGGCGACAGACCGCGCTACGGCAATGCGCTGTTTGGCGCCTTTGGCCGAGATTTCACGACCGCCGATGGGCAAAGGGTCATGGTGGTCGCTATCACCGGCCGGCAGTGGACCGGACTGGTGGCGGCGCTGGGGCTGCAGGAGCCTATCGCGGCCCTCGAATCCTCCCTGGGTGTCTCGTTTGTTGCCGATGAAGGGCAGCGCTTCGTTCATCGCGATGCCCTGTTTCCGCTGTTCGAGCGGGCCATCGGCGCGTTGTCCCTGGATGCGCTGCGCGGCCGGTTCGAGGCGCAGGGGGTGCTCTGGAGTACGTACCAGACCCTGGGCACCGCACTCGAGCGCGACCCGCGCCTGTCGCTCGACGGGCCCCTGTTCTCCATGCTCGAGCATCCGAGCGGACTGCGCTACCCCGCGCCCGGCGCGGCCGCCACCTTCCACGGCGCCGAGCGCCACGGCGCGGTGCGTGCGCCTCGCCTTGGCGAGCACACCGACCAAGTGCTGGCCGAAGTCCTTTCCCTGTCCTCCGCGCGCATCGGCCAGCTTCATGACGCGGGAATCGTCGCGACGGCCTGATCCAAGAAAGCAAACACCATGAGTGAAGCCCCCAATCTGACCAAGCACCTGCAAGGCGCCGCCGGCGCCGCCCGGGAGTTCCTCGGCGAGGCCAAGCGGGTCGTCTCGCAGCGTTGCGCACCGAGCGGCCGCGCCGAAGCGGCGCTGCTGCAGCAGCACCAGCGCGCGTTGCACGGCCTGGCCTGGATCGCAACCACCGTCGAGGCCATCGCCTGCGCCGCAAGCTGGAGTGAGCGCCTCGCCGCGCGCGGCCAGTTGAATGCCGGCGAGGAACTGGTGCTGACGATCGGTGTCGGCGAGTACCTGGCCCAACTCACCCATGGCATCCCGATGTCGCAGAGCGAGATATTCCGCCCGGCGGAGCTGGGGCTGGAGAACGCCGCTGCGGCGCTCGCCGGCCAGGCCAGTGCGCGCTGGCTGATATCGCGGGCCGCGGCACCGGAGACCAGGCGCGCATTGGTCGATCATTTCCGGTCCGGCGGCGGCGTGACGGAGACGGCCTTCGACGAAGACCTCGACGTGATCCGCGACCAGTTCCGGCGCTTCGCCGACAAGGAGATCACGCCGAGGGCCCATGCCTGGCACCTGGCGGACGAACTGATTCCCGACGACGTGGTCGGGCAGCTGAGCGAGTTGGGGGTGTTCGGCGTGAGCATCTCGGGCGACTACGGCGGCATGGGACTGGGCAAGCGCGCCATGTGCATCGTGACCGAGGAGCTCAGCCGCGCCTGGATCGCGGCCGGCTCGCTGGGCACGCGCTCGGAGATCGCCGCCGAACTCATCGGCTGCGGCGGCACCGCTGCGCAGAAAAGCGAGTGGCTGCCGAAGATCGCCTCCGGCGAGGTGCTCCCGACGGCCGTGTTCACCGAACCCGACACGGGTTCCGACCTCGGCGCGCTGCGCACGCGCGCCACGCAGGTGGCGGGCGGCGGCTGGCGCATCGACGGCAACAAGACCTGGATCACGCATGCCTCCCGCAGCGACCTGATGACGCTGCTCACGCGTACCGAGCCCGGCTCGACCGACCACAACGGGCTGAGCATGTTCCTCGCGCCTAAGCCGCGCGGCACCAAGGCACAGCCGTTTCCCGCGAGCGGGATGAGCGGTGGCGAGATTCCGGTGCTGGGCTACCGGGGCATGAAGGAATACGACCTCGCCTTCGACGGCTTCGAGGTCGGGGCCGAGGGCCTACTCGGCGGCGTGCGCGGGCAGGGCTTCCGGCAGCTGATGCAGACCTTCGAAGGGGCACGAATCCAGACGGCCGCGCGCGCGGTGGGCGTGGCCTGGCGCGCCTTCGACCTCGCGTGGCGCTATGCGAACGACCGCAAGCAGTTCGGCGCGCCGATCATCGAGTTCCCGCGGGTGGCCGACAAGCTGGCCATGATGATCGCCGAGACCGTGCTGGTGCGCGAGCTATCGCACTTTGCGGCAGAGGAGAAAGACCGGGGCATCCGCTGCGATGTCGAAGCCGGCATGGCCAAGCTGCTGGCCGCCCGCGTGGCCTGGAGCAACGCCGACAACGGCTTGCAGATCCATGGCGGCAACGGCTACGCGCTGGAGTTCGAAATCAGCCGCGTGCTGTGCGACGCGCGCATCCTGAATATCTTCGAGGGTGCGGCCGAGATCCAGGCGCAAGTGATCGGGCGTGGCTTGCTGGCGGGTTCGCGCTAGTGTCGCGACACTAGTGGCAAAGCCCTCGCATAGCTTCCTCTCGATTCGACGTTCTCAACCAGCGAGCGCCCCATCTTGACCTCGACCCACCTTCCTTCACAGGGCACCACACAGCAGCCTTTGCAGAACGCCGCATCAACGCCGCGCGTGCGCGCGGTGGTGGCGACGGTCCTCGGCAATGCGCTCGAGTGGTTTGATTTCGCCGCCTACGCATTTCTGGCTGCCCTGATCGGACGGCACTTCTTCCCGCCCGGAAATGAGACCGTGACACTGTTGAGCTCGTTTGCCGTGTTCGGCGTGGGTTTCGTCGCGCGGCCGCTGGGTGCCATTGTGTTCGGTCGGCTGGGTGACCGGCACGGCCGCAAACTGGCGCTGATGATTGCGATGCCGCTGATGGGTGTCGGTACGCTGATCGTCGGCCTCACGCCGAGTTACGCGACCATCGGTATCGCCGCGCCCATCCTGCTGGTGGTCGGCCGCGTACTGCAGGGCTTTTCCGCGGGCGGCGAATTGGGCAATGCGGTCGCCTTCCTGTTCGAATGGGCTCCGCCGCGGCGGCGCGCGCTCTACAGCAGCTTGCAGCAGTGCAGTGTCGTCTTCGGTACGCTGCTGGGCTCGGGCAGTGCCGCCTTGCTCTCCAACACGCTGTCGCCGGCGGATCTAGAGGCATGGGGCTGGCGTGTTCCGTTTCTTGTCGGCGGCCTGGTGATTGCGCCGCTCGGCATATTCCTTCGCCGCAAGGTCGAGGAATCGCCGGTCTACGAGGGAGCTGCCCTGCAGTCCGATGCGCGGCCGGCCGCCGCATCGCCCTGGCTGCTCGGCGCGAAGACGATCGGCCTGACCGGGGCCTGGGTGGTGTCGTACTACGTGTTTCTCATCTACCTGCCGAGCTTCCTGCCCAAGCACGCCCATGTCTCGGCGGCGCATGCATTGTGGGCCAGCACGGCAGGGCTGGCGGCGATGATGGTCAGCATCCCGGCCTGGGGCTTGCTTTCCGATCTGATCGGCCGCCGGCCACTGATGTTGATCGCGTCGGTGCTCTGCATCGTGACGCCTTATCCGGCGTTCATGCTGCTGCTGAATTCACCGTCACTGGCACAGGTGTTTCTCGTGTCCATTGCCGCAGGAGTGCTGGTTGGCATGTTCGCAGGCGTGGGGCCGGCAGCCATGTCCGAACTCTTCCCGACCTCTCAACGCACGACGGGCGTCTCCATCAGTTTCGGGCTTGCGACGGCAATCCTTGGAGGCTTCGCGCCCTTCCTGTCCACGTGGCTCATCGGCGCGACCGGCTCGCCGCTATCGCCCACGCTGTATGTGATCGCGGCCGCCCTGGTGTCGACCGCCACTGCCGTCAAGCTGCGTGAAACGGCATACACCAGACTTGCCTAACACATGTACAAATAATGCATAATACATTATTTAGAGTTCGTTAAACCTACGCCTTGCCATCAGGAGACAACAGTTCATGAAAGCCCAGCCCCTTGCCGGCATCCGGGTCCTCGAAATCGGCGCCTACATTTCGGCGCCCTATGCCGGAGTGATTCTTGCGTCGCTCGGCGCCGAAGTCGTGAAGGTCGAGCCGCCCGAAGGCGAGCCGTTCCGCCGCGGCGAGGACAACCGCAGCGCCTACTTCATCCAGTACAACAGCGGCAAGAAGAGCGTTGCCATCGACCTCAAGTCCAAGACCGGCGTGGACCTGGTGAAGTCCCTGGTTCCGCGCTTCGATGTGCTGATCCAGAACATGCGGCCGGGCAAGATGGCCGCGCTCGGCCTGGGCGAAGACGTCTGCCGCGCACTCAACCCCGGACTCGTGTACGCCTCGATCTCGGGCTTCGGCAGCGGCGGCCCTTGGGTGAACCGTCCCGCCTACGACACCATCGGCCAGAGCATAGGCGGCATCTACTCGATCATGAATGATGCCCATCACCTGCGCCTCACCGGCACCTGCATCGCCGACCTGATCACGGGCATCAGCAGCGCCATGGGCATCCTGGCGGCGCTGCTGGGCCGCGAACGCAGTCCGGACCGCACCGGTGCGTTGATGGAGACCTCGCTGCTCGAGGCCATGTCCACGCTCACGATCGATGCCGTGACCCAGGCCTTCGAGACCGGAGAGGATCCGGTGCGCAATTCGCGCCACCCGCAGGCGCAGAACTTCTGTCTCGAAACGGCGGACGGCGGCGGCATCACGATGCATCTTTCAGTGTCGCAGAAGTTCTGGGCGGCGCTGGCCCGCGTCATCGGCCGCGAAGACCTGATTGACGATGCGCGCTTCCGCACCTACGACGACCGGCGCGTGCCCGAACATTACGAGGAGATGGTGCGCATCATGGAGGCGGCATTCGCCAAGCGTCCCCGCGGCGAGTGGGAGAAGCTGCTGACGGAGGCGGACGTTCCTTTCGCGCCGGTGCTCACGATGCACGAGGTGGTTGCGCATGAGCAGACGCGCTGGCTGGAGTTGACAGGCCCGAGCGTGGGCGAGCTGCCGATGGTGCGGCCGCCGTGGAGATTCGACGGCATGCGGCCGCAGCGCAGCGACCAACCGGCGCATGTGGGCGAGCACACGCGCGAGGTGTTGCGCGAGGTCTGTTCCGAGAGTGACCTGGAGGGAATGGCAGCCTCCGGCGACATCCTGATCGCCCCTGCGCGGGCCTAGCGCCATGGACCTCGGAATCGCCGGCCGGCGTGCCATCGTCATCGGCGGCAGCCAGGGCCTCGGCTATGCCGTCTGTGAGCGCCTCGCCGCAGAAGGCGCAGAGCTACTGCTGTTCGCCCGGGATGCGGCGAGGCTGGCCGACGCTTGCGCGCGGCTGCAGCGCGCGCATGGCGTGCGCGCCGACGCGTGCGCGGGTGATATCACCCGCGCCGAGGACATCGATCGCCTCGCAGTCCAGGCTGCTGAAACGGGCGGTGCGCAGATCCTGGTGCTGAACACGCCGCGCCCGCCGAGCCCGATGCGCGATTTCCTGCAGGAGAACGACGACGCACGTTGGGAGCAGGGCTACCAGCAGCAACTGCACGGCGCGCTGCTCGTGCTGCGCAAGCTGACGCCGCTTGTCGCTGCGGGCGGCTGGGGGCGGGTGGTCGCGATCACGTCCGCATCCGTCAAGCAGCCGATGCCGCGCCACGCGATTTCCACCATCTACCGCGCCGGCGTGCAGGCTGCCTTGAAGCACCTGGCGATGGAAGTCGCCGCCCAGGGCGTCACGGTGAACGCGGTCGCGCCCGCGACGGTCATCACGCCCACGTTCTCGACCTTCCACAACCTGGAGCAGCGCATCCAGGCCGTTCCCCTGAAGCGCGCCGGTAAGCCGGAGGAACTGGCGGCAACGGTGGCGTTCCTGGTTTCGGAGCATGCCGGTTTCATCACCGGGGAAACGATCCAGCTCGACGGCGGGCAGACCCTGGCACTGTGTTAACAAAGGAAGACAGGATGACAAACATGAACGCGGCAAAGGGCCCGCTGGCCGGGCTGAAGGTGGTGGAGGTGGGCGGTGTCGGACCCGGCCCCTTCTGCGCCATGCTGCTGGCGGACATGGGTGCGGAGGTGGTCCGCATCGACCGCAAGCACGCGTCGGAGAGCGGCCTGCCGGTGGACCGGCGCTTCGACGTGATGTTCCGGGGCCGGCGTTCGCTCGCACTGGACCTGAAGAAGCCCGAGGCGGTGGATGCCGTCAAGCGCATGTTGCGCGGCGCCGATGTGCTGATCGAAGGCTTCCGCCCCGGTGTGATGGAGCGGCTCGGGCTGGGCCCCGAGGTCTGCCTGGAACTCAATCCCAGGCTGATCTACGGCCGCATGACGGGCTGGGGCCAGACCGGGCCGCTGGCGCGCGAGGCCGGCCACGACATCAACTACATCGCACTCAGCGGCGTGCTGCATGCCATCGGGCGAAAGGGTGGGGCGCCGGAAATCCCGCTGAATCTGATCGGCGACTTCGGCGGCGGCGCCATGTACCTGGCCTTCGGCATCATGTGCGCCTTGCACGAGGCGAAATCTTCCGGGCGCGGCCAGGTGGTGGATGCCGCGATGGTGGATGGTTCCACCTCGCTGATGGCCATGATCTATGGCCTGTTCGCCGCGGGTTACTGGAAGGATGAGCGTGGCTCGAACCGGCTCGATTCCGGCGCTCCCTGGTATGACGTGTACGAGACCAAGGATGGCCGTCACGTGGCGGTCGGTTGCACAGAGGCCAGCTTCTTCCGCAACACCCTGCGACTGCTCGGTCTGCGGGAGGAGGACTTCGGCGGACAGCATGACCGCGATGGATGGCCGAAGATGAAGGAGGCCTTCGCACGCGCTTTCCGCAGCCGTACGCGCGACGAGTGGTGCGCAGTCTTCGAGGGCACCGAGACATGCTTCTCGCCGGTCCTGTCATTGGCCGAGGCGCCGCATCACCCTCATCAGGTGGCCCGCGGCAACTTCGTCGAATGCGCCGGGGTGGTGCAGCCGGCACCGGCCCCGCGCTTCAGTCGCAGCCGGCCGGCGGTGCAGGGGCCGCCGCCTCAAGCAGGGGAGCACACGATGCAAGTGCTGGAAGACTGGGGCTTCGGCCCCGAAGATGTCGCGCTGCTGCAGGGGGCCGGCGCAATTTGAGCTTCGGCGCAAGACCTTCTCCGATCTCGCGTGGGAAGTCATCAACCCGACGTTTGCCCAGCTCTTGCATGAGCGTATCAGTGCGCGTGCACAAGAGGTCTGTGCGGCCAACGATGTGAGTATCGAGCACGTCAACAAGAGCCATATCCGCACGGAAGACCTAGTCGTGCTGGCTGTGCACGGTGATGCACCGGGTCTGATTCACGTGTCATGGGGCTGCGAGATCGACTGCGTCGAGAACTGCGCGGGTGATATTGGGCCGACAGCGCTTCAAATTCGAAGCAACCATGGTACGTATCGATCCCGAAGCACAGTCGAAACCCTGCGAGGGTTTACCTGGGGCTCGGGTGATTTGATGGCCACTTAAAATAATAATGCATTATACATAATGCATTATTAAATGGAGATGAATGACCATGAAACCATTTCTTTTGAATAAGCTACTCGCGGGACTGCTCGTCGCAACTGCGACAGCAGCTAACGCCTACCCGACCAAGCCGATCAAGGTCATCGTGCCCTTCAGTGCTGGTACGGTCACGGATTTGTTGGCCCGCGAACTCAGTCAGGCGTTGGCGGTAGTGGCGAAGCAGCCCGTGGTGGTTGACAACCGCACCGGCGCCGAAGGCAGCATCGGCGCCCAGGCCGTCCTGAATTCGGAGCCCGACGGGCACACGATCATGTTCTCCAGCTTCTCGATCTCGGTGCTTGACCCGTTCGTGAAGAAGACGTTGCCGTATGACCCGGTCAAGGATTTCACGCCGGTGTGTGGTGTTGCCAAGATCGACAACATCCTCAATTTCTCCACGTCGCTCCCACACAAGACGGTCGCGGATTTCCTGGCCGACGCGAAGAAGCAGCCTGGCAAGTTCACCTTCGGCTATTCGAGTGCCACCACTCGACTGGCGGGCGAACTGTTCCAGCAGTCTGCGGGTATCAAACTGATAGGTGTTCCCTATCGGGCCACCGTGGCCGGACTGACCGATGTGGCCAGCGGGCAGGTCGACCTGTTCTTCATCGATCAGACCTCGGCGAAATCCTTTTACGACACCGGCAAGGTCAAGCCGATGGTCGTTGCAGGCACGCAGCGCCTCAAGAGCCTGCCTCAAGTGCCTTCCGCCAGCGAGGTCGGTGTTCCGGGCTA
>JAFEEP010000660.1 GCA_018241045.1 Pseudomonadota bacterium
CCGCCTGGGTGAGTTCTACGAACCCTTCCTCGAAAAGCAGGCGGCCTGATCCGTGGACGCGCAGCGCCAGTTGTCGAGCCTGCCGCTCGCCGTGGTGCTGCTTTCGCCGGGGCAAATCATTGATGCGGTCAATCCGGCGGCCGAGCAGTTCTTCGGGCAGAGCCTGCGTCGCCTGAAAGGGCGGGTGCTGGCGGATCTTGTCACCTTCAGCGAACCGCTGCTGGCCGATCGTCTTGCCGAGGCCGACGCCAACGTTTCGGCTCGTTCGACGGACGTGCTGGTCGCTGGGCAGGGTGGGCGTCGGATCGACGTGGTTGCCGCACCGCTGATCGACCAACCCGGCTGGCAGGTTCTGACCCTCCACGATATCGGCGGGGCCGAGGCGATGCGCGACAATGCCTCGCGCGGTGAGGAAGGCGTGTTGCGCGCGCCCGCGATCCTTGCGCACGAGATCAAGAACCCGCTCGCCGGAATTCGAGGCGCGGCGCAACTGCTCGGACGCAAGCTGGACGAGGGCGACCGCGCGCTGACCACGCTGATTGCTGACGAGGTCGACCGCATAGCCAAGCTGATCGACCAGATGCAGACCGTGTCGCGCCGTACCGCGCCCGATCTGGCGGCGTGCAACCTCCACGAAGCGATTCGCCGTGCCCGCGTGGTGATCGAGGCGAGCGGCAATGCCCCGGCGATCGCGGAGGAGTTCGATCCCTCGCTGCCGCTGGTTCACGGCAATGTCGATGCACTGGTTCAGGTCATGCTCAACCTCATCGCCAATGCGGTCGATGCCTGCCGCGGCAGCGACAGCCCGATGATCGTAGTCCGCACCCGCTTCGCCAGTGGTTTGCTGTACCACCCCAATGCCGACAGCGCCCCCGTGCGCCTGCCGATCGAGCTGCGAGTCAGCGACAACGGCCCGGGGATCGATCCCGAACTGCGCGAGCACGTGTTCGAACCCTTCGTCACCTCGAAGAAAAGCGGGCAGGGCCTGGGTCTCGCATTGGTCCGCCGTCTGGTCCGCGACATGAACGGGCGGATCACGCACGATCGGGACGAAGCGGCCGGCCTGACGCATTTTCGCGTTCACTTGCCGATGGCGGCAGTGCGGGAGCAGGCGGCATGACTGTGTTGCTGGTCGAAGACGACGCCTCAATCGCGATCGTCATCACCGCCGCGCTCGAGGCCGAAGGCTTTTCTGTCGTCCGCTGCGACTCGATCGCCGAACGTGACCGGTTGCTGGGCGAGGGGAACTATTCCGCGCTCGTCACCGACGTGATGCTGACCGACGGTGACGGGATCGAGACAATCGGCGCGGTACGCCACGCGGCACCCAATATGCCGATCATCATCCTGTCGGCGCAGAACACGCTCGATACCGCGGTGCGCGCCAGTGACACCGGAGCGTTCGAATACTTCCCCAAGCCCTTCGATATAGACGAACTCGCACGCACGGTACGCCAGGCCGTGGGCAGCGGCGCCGCGCGCGAGGATATGGGCGAGGAAGCGCCAGTGGCCGGCCTGCCGCTGGTCGGGCGCAGCGCGCCGATGCAGGCGGTGTACCGGATGATCACCCGCGTTCTGCGCAATGACCTGACCGTGCTGGTCCTGGGCGAAAGCGGCACCGGCAAGGAACTGGTCGCAGAGGCGATCCACCAGCTCGGCCATCGCAAGGCGGGGCCTTTCGTTGCCGTCAATACGGCGGCGATCCCCGCCGAGCTGATCGAGAGCGAGCTGTTCGGGCACGAGAAGGGCGCCTTTACCGGCGCTGTCGCGCGCCATGTCGGCAAGTTCGAGCAGGCCGAGGGCGGCACGCTGTTCCTCGACGAGATCGGCGATATGCCGATGCAGGCCCAGACCCGGCTGCTGCGCGCGCTGCAATCGGGCACCATCCGCCGAGTCGGCGGGCGTGACGAGATCCGCGTCGATGTCCGAATCGTCGCGGCGACTAATCGCGATCTGGAGCCGATGATTGCCGCGGGAACCTTTCGCGAGGATCTGTTCTATCGCCTCAACGTGGTGCCGATCACGCTGCCGCCGCTGCGCGAACGCGCCGATGACATTCCCGCGCTCGCCCGGCACTTCCTAGGACTTGCCGCCGGCGAGGGGCTGCCCCGCCACGTTCTTGCCGACGATGCCGCCGCGCTGGTCGCCCGTCAGCCGTGGCGCGGCAACGTGCGCGAACTGCGCAACTTCATCTACCGCCTTGCCTTGCTCGCCCGCGAGGATGTGATCGACGCGGCCACCGTCGCGCCGTTGCTGGCCCCTGCATCGCGCGGCGAGGCGGGGAGCGCCGAGACGACCCTGGAGGGCGCGGTCGGCCAGTGGCTCGCCGTCAACGATCCGCCCGCCGGGATCATCTACGACAGCGCGCTTGCCGCTTTCGAACGGCCATTGTTCATCACCGTGCTGCAACGCACTGGCGGCAACCAGCTCCGCGCTGCACAGGTGCTCGGGATCAACCGCAACACCCTGCGCAAGCGGTTGCACGAATTGGGCATTGATCCGCTGGACATCGTTCGTCCCGGCTGAGAGCCGTTCGTCGGAATTGCCTTGCAACGCTGCAACACCGGTGTTGTAACCGCGCAACGTATGGAGGCGCTGCAACCCACCACTGGCAACCGCGCCTGGCCGCGCTGGTGGCGGCGCATCCAGATAGCAGCGCGGCGCGGCAACTTCTTCGTGGTGATGTTCGCCGCCGCGGTCGTGTCGTTCCTGGC
>JAFEEP010000661.1 GCA_018241045.1 Pseudomonadota bacterium
AAACGCTTCGCTAAGGCTGTGGGATGAGAGGAAACTGTCGATGCGTGGTGTGATTTCCGTTGCTTTTCTGATCGCTGCGCTCCCCGCTTCGGTCGCGTGGGCCAAGGCGCCCGATTCCGCCCGGGCCGAAGCACAGTCGCTCGATCTGGCCAAACAGCTCATCGCGATCCGCTCGGTCGCCGGTCCCGGAAATCGCACGGCTGACGCGCAGAAGGCGATCAAGGACGCGCTGCTCGCCGCGGGCTGGAACGACCGCGATGTGGAAATCGTGCCGGTGCGCGATACCGCCTACCTGATCGCCACCTGGCCGGGTAGCGATGCGAAGCTTAAACCGCTGGTGGTCTCGGGCCACCTCGACGTGGTCGAGGCCAAGCCCGCCGACTGGCAGCGCGATCCCTTCACCCCGATCGTCGAGAACGGTTACCTGTTCGGCCGCGGGGCGAGTGACATGAAGTATGACGCCGCGCTGGCCACCTCCACCCTGATCGCAATGCGCCAGGCGGGCTACAAGCCGCGCCGGACCATCATCCTCCAGTTCTCGGGCGACGAGGAAACGACGATGTACACCAGCCGCCTGATCGCGCAGCGGTTGAAGGATGCCGAGCTGGTGATCAACATCGACGGCGGCGGCGGCACCTTCGAGGAGGCCAGCGGCAAACCGCTCTACTGGACCTGGCAGGGCGCGGAAAAGACCTATGATGACTATCAGCTCGAGATGACCAACCCCGGTGGGCACAGCTCCGCCCCGCGCCCGCAAAACGCCATTGTCCAGCTTTCGCAGGCGCTCGAACGGATTGGCAGCTATCGCTTCCCGGCAGAGATCAGCCCGCTGACCAAGGCCTATTTCGAAAAGGCCGCGCAGTTCGAAACCGACCCCAAGCTGGCCGCCGCGATGCGCGCTTTCGCCGCCAATCCGCAGGATGAGACGGCGCTGGCAACGCTGCGCGCCAATCCGGCCTATGTCGGCAAGGTCGGCACTACCTGCGTGCCGACGATGGTATCGGGCGGCCATGCCCAGAACGCGCTGCCCCAGCGCGCTACCGCCAATATCAACTGTCGCGTCTTTCCCGGCCACAGTCGCGAGGAGATTCGCCAGATTCTGGAAAAGGTTGCCGCCGTGCCGGGGCTGAAGGTCACCGCCGTATCGGGTGAGGATTCCATTTCTTCGCCAACCTCGCCAATGCGGCCCGATTTCCTCGCCGCGACGCAGAAGGCGTTGAACAAGGCCTGGCCGGGGACGCCGATGTTCCCCTCGCAGGCCTCGGGCGCGTCGGATTCGATGTGGTATCGCGCGCTCGGCGTGCCGAGCTATGGCGCAAGCCCGGTGTTCAGCAAGGATTCGGACGATTTCTCGCACGGACTGAACGAGAGGATCGCGCTGCGCAACACCGGGCCGGCGGTCACCTACTACCTCAGCCTGTTCACCGACCTGTCAAAGTAGCGCGTCGAGCGCGAAGCGGGCGATCTCGCCCGCTTCCGCCGCCGTGAAGGCGTGAGGCGAAAGGCACAGTTCAAGCCATAGCCCGTCGATCAGCGCGGTGATCGCGATGGCGGCGTGCCGCTGGCGGGCTGATGGCAGGCCACAGTCGCCCAGCAACGCCTCCAGCCGGGCGCGGAAGGCGGCATATTGCTCGTCATGCTGGCGGGCGATCTCAGGGCGCGAGCGGACCAGGCTCCAGAAGGCGATCCAGGTGGCGAGCAGTTCGCCGCTGGCTACCGGCGGAGCGAAGCTGGCGGTGACGAAAGCGTCCAGCCGGGCGCGCGGGTCGGTTCCGGCGACATCCAGCGCGGCGTCGATCGCCTCGGCCACGCGGGCTTCGACATGGGCGTAGGTTTCCGCCACCAGCGCGTCGATCCCGGCAAAATAGTGATTGACCAAACCGGGAGAAACCCCGGCCTCCAGCGCGATCGCGCGGACGCTGGTTCCCGCCACCCCGTCACGCGCCAGCACCCGCGCCGCCGCCTCGATCAGGCTGGCGCGGCGCGCATCGGGTTCGGCGCGGGTGAAGGCGGGACTCTTTCTCACTTGCGCTACTCTAGCGCTTGTTATACGAATGTCCAACAAGCAATCGGGACTCGCGACGATTCCATGGGCAATCCTGACCACGCCTTTGCCAAGCTGGCCGCCAGCGACGTCGATCCCGACGCCGATTTCAGCCTGCCCGGCTGGATCTATTCCGACCCCGAGTTTCACGCGCTGGAGATGGAGCGGATCTTCCGGCCAAGCTGGCAGATCGTCTGCCACGTCAACGAAATCGCCGCGCCGGGGGACTACCGCACGCTCGATTATCTGAACGAAAGCGTGGTGGTGATCCGGGGCGAGGACGGCGCGGTGCGTGCCTTCACGAACGTCTGCCGCCACCGCGCGATGCGGCTGGTCGAAGGACCATCGGGCTGCGCGAAGAAGCTGGTCTGCCCCTATCACGCCTGGGTCTATGAAAGCGACGGGCGGCTGTCGGGCGTGCCCAACCGCCGCGAATATCCGACGCTGAAGCTTGAGGATAACGGCCTGGTCCCGGTCGCGATCGAGGTGTGGCACGGCTTCGTCTTCGTCCGGCTGGAAGATCAGGGCTTCCCCTCGGTCGCGGAAATGATGGCCCCGTTCGAGGGCGAGGTGGCGCAGTACCGTTTCGCCGAGATGCAGCCGATGGGCGACGTTCGCCTGCGCCCGCGCGAGGTGAACTGGAAGAACGTCGGCGACAACTATTCCGACAACCTCCACATTCCCGTGGCGCACGATGGCCTGACGCGCCTCGTCGGCAAGACCTACCGGATCGAGGCGCATGGCTGGGCCGACCGGCTTCACGGCGACGTGGTGCGGACTGACCGGCAGAACTTCTGGGAGAAGTTCTATCGCACCCATATGCCGCGCGTCGCCCACCTGCCGCAGGCGGCGCACGATCGCTGGCTCTATTACAAGCTGTGGCCCAACATGGCCTTCGACATCTATGCCGACCAGATCGACTTCATGCAGTGGCTGCCCTTGACGCCGACCACCTGCCTGCTGCGCGAAATGGCCTACGCGCTGCCGGATGACCGCCGCGAAATGAAGCTGGTGCGCTATGCGAACTGGCGGATCAACCGCGTGGTCAATGCCGAGGACACCTGGCTGATTGGCCGTGTCCAGCAGGGCATGGCGAGCAAGACCTATGGCACCGGCCCGATCGCCACGAGTGAAGTCTGCCTGCGCAGCTTCGCGAAGAAGATCAGGACGCTGATCCCGCAGGCGCGGCAACCCTTCGCGCCGCCACCGGGATGGAGCCGGAAGTGATCGTGCCTTTCCTACTTCACCCCTGCCTGTCATCATCCGCGCATCGGCAGGAAACGGCACTTTTTTGAGCGCCAGAACCCTGTGAATTGTGTGAACTTCAAGCGAGACCTGACCCATGACCAAGACCTATGACGCGCTGATCATCGGCGGGGGGCACAACGGCCTCGTCTGCG
>JAFEEP010000662.1 GCA_018241045.1 Pseudomonadota bacterium
GGTCAGGTTCAGGCTGTACTTCGCTGCGTTGGATATCTGGTTCCCCGCGACATCGACGCCGCTGGTGCCGGTCACGGTCGCATCGTCGCGATATTTGGGATCCAGAACACCGACCCCGACGCCCAGCGTCACCCGATCGATCGGCCGCAAGGTGACATCGCCCTCGAAACCGCGAACTCGCGCGCCGCTGATGGAACGCAGCGGAAACAGCCCGCCCGCTTCCGTGACGACGACTTGCTGGTTGTTGTAGTCCGTCTGGAACACCGCCGCGTTAAGGGTCAGCGCACGATCGAGGAGGGTCGATTTGAAACCCAGTTCGTAAGTGCGCGCGGTCTCCGGCGGCGCGAAGGTGATTTCCGACATGTCGCTGAAGGCCTGGGCGTTCACGGCACCGCTGCGGTAGCCTTCACGCATCGACGCGTAGACCAGGACGTGCTGCGAAGGCTTCCAGTTGGCGTCGGCTTCGAAGCTCGTATTGGTGAACGTGCGGCGATCGGCGAAATTGTCGATCGTGTGGAGCGCCGTGGCATCGACATTGTCGCCAAGGAAGGCGTTGAAGTTCGATACCGCGACCTTGTCCCGGCTGAAACGCACACCGCCGTATACCGATAGCGCCTCGGTCAGCTTGAGGTCGCTGCGCAGATAAGCGGCATAGCTTTTGCGCTTCTGGTCGAAATCGTTCGACTGGACGAAGCCCGTGCCCGTCGGAGTGAAGCCGAAGGTGCAGTTCGGGCCACAGCCTGGATCGGTCAGCAGAGCATAACTGAAGCCGGCATTGACCGAGTCCTCCGTATAAAGGAGGCCTGCCTGTACGT
This sequence comes from Pseudomonadota bacterium, assembly GCA_018241045.1. Classification (GTDB taxonomy): domain Bacteria; phylum Pseudomonadota; class Alphaproteobacteria; order Sphingomonadales; family Sphingomonadaceae; genus Novosphingobium. The sequence continues at coordinate 816 of JAFEEP010000662.1, forward strand.
TGAACGGCCCCTTGAACGACGTCGCCAGGCGAAGCTCCTGGACGAACTGCTTCATGTCCTTGCCGAAAGTGACGATCGGATCGTCGGCCTTGATGATGAGACCGTCGTCATCGCCGATGTCGATCCACTTACCCCAGTCGTAAGTCGTCACCGAGGTCAGCCGGACGACATCCGACGGATCCCAGTTCATGATCAGGTTGAAGCCGTCGCTGCGGACCGTGCGCTCGGGCGTGCTGCTGACGGCGGTCTGAAAGAAGCTCAGGCCATTGCGGTTGGATCCGGGAACGTTTGACAGGTTGTTGCCCGGAAAGAGGATCTGGGGATCGTTGAAATCGATATTTCCCGCCAGCGGCGCATAGTTGCGGCCGCCGCTGCTGACGTGATTGAAGCGCAGCGTCGCTTCGAAGCTGTCCGCCGGCTTGAATTCAAGCGCCGTGCGGAAGGCAAAGACGTTGGTCTGGTCGAGATTGCCGAGCCCGGGGGTGACATTCTCGAGCACGCCGTTGTCATGGACGTAAAGCGCCGCGATCCGGACCGCGAGGACATCGTTGATCAGCGGAGCCTGTACCGCGCCCTGGAGCCGAACGCGATTGAAGTTGCCGTAGCTGCCCGTCAGATAACCCTCGGTCGTGAAGCCGGGCTTCTTCGTCACGATGTTTACGGCGCCGCCCGTAGCGTTCTTGCCGTAAAGAGTACCCTGTGGGCCGCGAAGGACCTCGACCCGCTCGACGTCATAGATCGGCATCGTTTCGAAGGTCGAAAGACCGCGAATGCCTTCGTCGATGTAGATCGCGATCGGCTTGCTCTGGTTCGGGGAATAGTCAGTCGAGGAAATGCCGCGAATGACAAAGTTGGGCGGACCGCCCTCGCCGAAGGGATAGTTGACCTGCGAGTTGGGTGAGCGGCTCATCAGATCAGAAATCTGCACCGCCTGGCGCGCCTGGATCGCCTCGCTGCCGTACGCCGAGATCGAGACCGGAACATCCTGGAGTCGCTGCTCGCGGCGCTGGGCGGTCACGATGATATCCCCGGCGTCCGTGGCAGCCGCCTGCCCGGCGTCGGGCACGGCGCCATCCTGGGCATAGGCCGCCGAGGGGCATGCGAGCGCCATCGAAGCGAATGAAATCGCCAGTGCCGAACAGGCCGGGCCTCGGGTCAATCGAGCAATCATTATTACTACTCCCTCTTTGCGTATTGCCTCCCCATCCTTTCGCAAGAACGGCCCCCAAATCGGTAACCGGTCCAGCGCCCTCAGGCGGGGCCCTCAGCACCCCGGGATCGATCACCCCCTCCCGTCACGAAAACAACCATTCCGCGCGAGAGAAGCTCGATTGAGCCAAAATGCAGTAATTACACTGTCGCATAATTGTGATCGTTGTCAACGCTTATGCAAGGCCCCCGCGATCGGCTTGGATCCGCTGCCGGCTCATCGCGGGATGGCGCAATTAATATGTAATTTTATCAGATATTTACCCCTTATATCGCAGAAAGGTTATGGGGCGATGCAGATGGCCTTTCTCCGCACTGCACAAATGATCACATGCATAAATTAGTTGCGCAGCGTGACGGAATTGCTACGCATTCGCGACGCTCGTCGCCGCTCCGACTCCGGGATGGCATGGCAAGCGGCAATTTCCGGAACGAAGTCCGTAGCTGTTGATATCCTGCCCCCGCAACCAAAGCCGCTCATGGAGATATGCATGACACAAACCAATGCTGCCACTGCATCGGCACCGGTCGCGGTCGTCGCCGCCGGGGGGCCTGTTGCGCTGCCACGTTCGCTAAGTACGTTCCGGCTGGCGGTGTTCGTCATCGCGGCCGTCGCGCCGCTCGCCTGCGTCATCGGGGTTCTGCCCGTCGCGCTGGTTTTCGGGAGCGGAACCGCCCTGCCGCTCGCATTCATCATTTCGACGGTCGTCACCGCCCTGTTCGCGGTGGGATATTCCGCATTCAGCCGAGAGGTACTGGTTGGCGGTGCATTCTATACGTACATCGCCCGCGGGCTCGGCCCGGTCATGGGCCTGGGCGCTGCCGGGGTGGCGGTGGTGTCCTACACCATGTTCGTGCCCGGCGGCTTCAGCTACCTCGGCTACATGATGCAAACCACTTTGAGCGACGTGTTCGGGTTTCATCTGCACTGGTTCGTCTATTCGCTGACGGCCTGGGTTATCGTGGGTTTCTTCGGCCTCCGTCAGATCGACTTCAGCGCCCGAGTCATCCTTTTCGTCATCTTGTTCGAATTCGCGCTGCTGCTGTTTTTCGACGCTGCCCTTGTCGAGCACCTGGGCGCCGCAGCCTTCCCGGCGCAATCGCTCGATCTCCACGGCTTGACGAGCGGTGCGCCAGGCGTTGCCATCCTGCTCGCCTTCACCTGCTACTTCGGCATCGAATCCGCCGCGCTCTTCTCCGAAGAAGCGAAGTCGCCGCAGAAGTCGGTCGCGCGGGCGACCTATATCGCGATCTTCGCCATCGGGATCTTCTACTTCATCACATCGTGGATCACGGTGGGCGGAATCGGGCCTGACAACATCAAGGGTATCCCCGCCGAAGACGTAGGGCTGATCTATTTCAAGCTCAGCAATCAATATATCAGCACCGTCTTTACGACGATCATCCAACTCGCGGTCGTCACCAGCATGTTCGCGACCGTCCTTTCAATGCATAATGTGGCGGCGCGCTATCTGTTCGTGCTCGGCCGCCAGGGCTGCCTGCCCCGCGTGCTAGGCCGTGCCCATCCGGTCCACGGCTCACCCTCGGCGGCCAGCGCCACCGTTTCGGTCGTCGCGCTCATCGTGTTCACCAACGCGGCCTATCTGGGGCTACACCCCATGCTCGGACTCGGATTGATCGTGCTGGGTTTTGCCGCGGTCGGTGTGATGTTCATGCAAGCGCTCACCAGCCTGGCCGTGGTGTCCTATTTCCGCAACCACCCGGAACGCAGCCTATGGCAGCACGTCGTAGCGCCGATCCTGGCGTTTCTCGGGTTGCTAGTGGCGCTTTATTTCGCCGTGACGAACTTCGAATACCTTAGCGGTAGCCAGAATCCGGTGGTCAACCGGTTTCCGATCGGCATCCTTCTGGCAATGGCGGCCGGCATCGCGTTCGCGCTGTGGCTCCGCCGTTATCGCCCGGCCCGCTTCGCGGCGATCCAACTCGACGAGGCCTGAAGGAAGAAGTCGATCCGCTCGCATCCATGCCCGGGCGGCGTGAAGTATCGATTGATGCTCCACGCCGCCCCCGCGTGCCTGCGTTAGGCGGTACTATTTCCCGTGACCTGCCCCCCGAAAATTCCCTCGTTCTGATGTAGAGTCTGCCACGAGAAGGAGCAGACGTAATGAGGAAGAGCCGTTTCACCGAGGCGCAGATTATCGGGATGATCAAGGAACAAGAGGCCGGGCTTCCGACTGTAGAGGTTTGCCGCAAGCATGGGCTGAGCACGGCTACATTTTACAAGTTGAAGGCGAAGTACGGCGGCCTGGAAGTGTCGGATGCACGCCGTTTGCGCCAGCTTGAGGATGAGAATGGTCGGCTCAAACGCCTGTTGGCCGACAGCATGCTCGACAATGCGATCCTCAAGGATCTGTTGGGAAAAGTCTGACGACGCCAGTCCAGCGGCGGGAC
>JAFEEP010000663.1 GCA_018241045.1 Pseudomonadota bacterium
CCTGATCGTGCCGCTCATGCTGCTGTTGCTGTTCGGCATCATCGAGGTTGGCACTTACGCCTGGACGATCAACAAGTCGGAAAAGGCGACCCAGATGGGTGCCCGGATGGCCGTTGTCACCGATCCCGTCGCCACTGGACTCAATCTGGACTACGTCGGGCTGACGATTGGTGGCCAAACCTTGGGACAAGGGGATACGATCCCGCTCAATTCGATGCTCGTCACCTGCAACAGTACGGCGTGCAGCTGCTCGGGTTGCCCTGCCGGGATGACGGTTGCCCTGGCAACCGGCTCGCCCAGCCCGTTCAACCGCATCGTCCAACGTATGCAAAACTTCGATTCGACCATCACGGCGGCAAACGTCGAGGTGCTCTATCGCTCGTCCGGTCTGGGCTATGCCGGCGATCCCTCGGGCATGGACATCTCGCCGCTGATCACGGTGCGCCTCAAGAACCGCACCTATCAGGCACCGTTTCTCTTCAAGACGGCAATCCCTCTTCCCTCTTCCTCCTATTCGCTGACGATGGAGGACGCCAGCGGGTCGGTTTCAAATTAGGATTACGCAATGGGCACTCAGGAATACATGCAGTTCAGTCGAAAGGAATCGGGCGTGCTGGTGTGCGCGAACGTGTTGATCGTCGCATCGCCCCACCATGCCGACGCGATTGACTGGAGCGAAGGCAGCGACGCCCTGCCTGGACTCATGGTTCTGCCCTGCGAGAACACCGCGTCAGTGCCGGTCGAGGCGGCCGCCGCTGCGTCGCTGATCGTGCTCGAGATCGATCCGCACAACCGTCGCTCGATGGAGCGACTGGGCGAATTGAAGCGCGCCCTTCCCGAACTGCCGGTCGTCGCCGCGCTGCCCGATGCTTCGGTCGCGCTGGTGCGGATGCTGGTGCGCGAGGGAGTCGACGATGTCGTCTCGCTGCCCTTCAAGTTCGAGGAACTGCTCGAAACCGCCGCCGACGTCCTGGCGCAAAAGCGCAGCAAGCGCCACGGCGACATCCGCCTCGCTCCGCTGTTCGCGGTGGTCCGCTCGATCGGCGGCTGCGGCGCGACCTCGATCGCCACGCACCTTGCCGGTGCACTGGGCGAACACGACACGACCGGGCGCGGGGTGGCGATCGTCGACCTCGACCTGCAATTCGGTGCGGTCGCGGGCTATCTCGCCGCCGAAGGTCGCGGCTCGATCGCCGACCTACTGGTCGAGCAGGAGCGGCTTGACGAGGAACTGATCCGTTCGGTCGCCCGCGATGCGGCCGACAATGTCCACGTCTTCGCCGCCCCCGATGCGATCATGCCGCTCGAATCGGTCGATACCGATCGCCTGCTGCGGCTGCTCGACGCGATCCGCCAGCAATATGCCTATGTCATCCTCGACCTGCCCGCCAACTGGACCAACTGGTCGCTCTCGGCGCTGACCGCGGCCAGCTCGGTGCTGATGGTGGTCGAACTGTCGGTCGCCAGCCTGCGCCAGGCGCGACGGCGGCTTGACCTGTTCTCCTCGGTGGGGATCGTCGGGAACGAGGTGCAGCTGATCGTCAATCGTGCCGAACGCCGCCTGTTCAAGACCATCGACGTCGGCGACGCCACCGAAACGCTCGGCCGCCCGGTCGTTGGCAGCGTCACGCTTGAGGACCCGCTGGTCAGCACCGCGCAGGACCAGGGGTTGATGGTGCACCAGATCAGCCGCAAGTCGCGATTCCAGAGCGATGTGCGGACGATCGCCCAGGCACTGGCCGCGCGCTTCCCTGCAGGAGGCCCGGCATGAGCATCTGGCAGGTCAGGCGCACCCCCGCTCACCCCGAGGAGGCCGAGGTGCCGGTGGCGCCGATCTCGGTCGGTGAGTTGATGCAACCCGAGCGCCGGGGTGAGGAACCGCGACTGCTTGACCTCAAGGTCCGTGTTCACCGCCAGTTGCTCGAGAAAATCAATCTCTCGGCACTCGACAAGATGCCGCGCGACCGGATCGAGGTGGAGATCAGCCACGTCGTCGCCGAGCTGCTTGAAGCCGACGGCGAAGTGCTCAACAAGGCCGAGCGCACCCGGCTGGTCGACAACGTCCTTGACGAACTGCTCGGCCTCGGTCCGCTTGAACCGCTGCTTCAGGACGAGAGCATCAACGATATCCTGGTCAATGGCCATGAAACGGTGTTTGTCGAACGCCATGGCGTGCTCGAACGGGTGGCGACGCGGTTCCAGGATGAAAAGCACCTGCTGCGCATCATCCAGAAGATCGTCAGCGCGGTCGGTCGCCGGGTCGATGAAAGTTCGCCCTTCGTCGACGCCCGCCTTGCCGACGGTTCGCGCGTCAACGCGATCGTCGCACCGCTGGCGATCGACGGCTCGCTGCTCTCGATCCGCAAGTTTTCCAAGAAGCCGATCTCGATGGAGAAGATGATCGAGTTCGGCTCGATGCCCGCGCAGGTCGCGCCGATCCTGCAGGCGATTGTCGGGGCGCGGCTCAACATCATCATCTCGGGCGGCACCGGCTCGGGCAAGACGACGCTGCTCAACGCGTTGTCGACTTTCATCGACGAGCGCGAGCGCATCGTCACGATCGAGGATTCGGCCGAACTCCAGCTCCAGCAGGAACACGTTGCCCGGCTCGAAACGCGCCCGCCCAACATCGAGGGCCGCGGCGAAGTGACTCAGCGCGACCTGGTCAAGAATGCGCTGCGTATGCGCCCCGATCGGATCATCCTTGGCGAATGCCGATCGGGCGAAGCCTTCGATATGCTCCAGGCGATGAACACCGGCCACGACGGATCGATGACCACGATCCACGCAAACACTCCGCGCGACGCGCTGTCGCGCATCGAACAGATGATCGGCATGTCGGGGATCGACGTCTCGCCGCGATCGGCCCGCGCCCAGATCGCCTCGGCGATCAACGTGGTCGTCCAGATCGGCCGTCTCAGCGACGGCAAGCGCAAGATGCTGAGTCTGTCCGAACTGACCGGGATGGAGAGCGAGACAATCACGATGCAGGAAATCTGGCGCTACAAGATGACCGGGCGCGACGGGCACGGCAATGTCCTCGGTCACTTCGAGGCGACGGGGATCCGCCCCAAGTTCATGAGCACGCTTGAAGCGCACGGGATCAACCTTGATCCCCTGCTGTTCCGGCCCGGCGCGAAGATTGGCGCATGACCGGACTGCTGATCCGCCTTTTCGTCCTGGTCGCGGTCTTTGCCTCGATCTTCCTGATCTCGCAATTCGTGCTGGCCTTTGCCATCGGGCGCCGGGCCGAGACGCGCGCGATCAACCGGCGGCTGCAACTGCTGCGTGCGGGGTTGAGCACCGACCAGGTATCCTCGATCATGCGCAAGGACCTGATCGAGCGCCCCGGGGACGATGCCGGGCCGCTCGAACGGCTCTATTACAACTTTCAGCGCCTGGTGCGCATGGCCGCGGTGCGGGCCGAACCGCGCACGGTGCTGGGGATCTGCACGCTGGCCTTCGCCGGACTTGTCAGCCTGATCCTGTTCCTGACCTGGTCATCGCAACTTGCGATCACCGGCGGGGTAATCGAATTGGTGGTCGGCGTTTCAGCGGCGATCGCCTTTGGCTTGCCGCTGATGGTGATCAGTCGCATGGCTGAACGGCGGCGCAAGCGGATGGAGGAACAGTTCCCGATCGCGCTCGACATCTTCGTGCGCGCGCTGCGCGCCGGGCACCCGGTTGCCGCAGCGATCGAGCTGCTGACCAACGAGATGGAGGACCCGCTGGGCAGCGAGATGGGCCTCGTTTCGGACGAAGTGTCCTATGGCGCCAATCTCACCGATGCCTTGTCCGCGCTCGCCGAACGCTGGGACCTCGACGATATCCGGATGTTCGTCGTCTCGCTCTCGCTGCAAAGCGAGACCGGGGGCAATCTGGCGGAGATCCTCAGCAATCTGGCCGCGGTGATCCGCGACCGCGCCAGTATGTACATGAAGGTTCGCGCGCTGAGCTCGGAAGGCCGGATGAGCGGGTGGATGCTCACCGTTCTACCGGTCCTCACCCTGGTCTCGATGTTCATGGTCAGCCCGCAATTCTATCTCGACGTGGCGACCGACCCGATGTTCATCTGGGGCTTCGGTATCCTGATCGTAATGTATTTCATCGGCGTCTACATGATCCGCCGCCTGATCGACCTGAAAGTGTGATGCGATGCTCGATCTGATCGCCTCTACTCCCTCGATCCGCATTTCGGTGCTGATCGCCTTGTTCGCCATGGTCGTCGTCGGCATCTGGACGCTGGCCAACCTCGCCATCCGGCGGATGAACGTGCGCGGCGAACTGCGCGAGATCCATGCCACCGGAACCGCTGTCTCTACGGGCGAAACGCTGACCGCGCGCAACGATTCTGCCTGGATCCGCATGGTCGACCGGATCGAGAAGGCCGGCCTCGACCTCTCCGACAGCAAAGGCGACGACCTTGCCGAGCGGCTGCGCGCCGCAGGATATACCTCGCCCGCCGCACCGCGCCTCTACACCCTGCTGCGACTGGTGCTGGTGATCACGCTACCCACCCTGCTGGTGGTGTCCTCGCTGTGGGGTGGGCGCGAGCTGTCCTACATGAAGCTCTACATCTTCGGTTCGATCTTCGCTGCCCTGGGCTTGTTCATCCCGGCGCTGTTCGTCCGGGCCAAGGCCGATCGTCGCCGCGAGGAGATCGTCAACGGCTTCCCCGACTGCCTCGACCTGATGCTGATCTGCGTCGAGGCGGGGCTGGGGCTTGAAGCCGCGCTTGATCGCGTGTCCAAGGAAATGGTCAACAGCCACCCCCTGGTCGCGAATATGCTGGCCACGGCCACGCTGCGTTTGCGCGCCGGTGCCAGCCGCGAAGAGGCCCTGCGCCGCCTTGCCGACGAGGCCGGGGTTGACGAGATTCGCTCGTTCTCGACCCTGCTGATCCAGTCCGACAAGCTCGGCACCTCAATCGCCACCACGCTGCGCGTCTATGCCGCCGAAATGCGCGAGCGTCGCCGGATGCGTGCCGAGGAAAAGGCTCACCGCCTGCCGGTGCTGCTCTCGATCCCGCTGGTGGTGTTCATGCTGCCCGTGATGATCGGAACCCTGATGCTACCCGCGGCGATCCGCGTCGTGAACCAACTGATTCCTGCCTTGAACGGAGGGTAAGATGACTGTCCAACTCAAGACCATCGCCACGCTGGCTGTGCTGGGGCTGACCCTGCCCGGATGCAGCGCCCTGTTCGGGACCAACAAGCTGGCCAACCAGACCGGCAGCCAGGGCCAGATCCAGGCGTCGACGGCCAAGGCCGCCGCTGCCGCGCCGACCGAGCTGACCAATGCCGGACGCCACGCGCTCGACCAGGGCAATGCCGGCATCGCGATCGACACCTTTTCCCGCGCCCTGGCCAGCGGAGAGGCCCCCGCCCCCGCGCTCAATGGCCTGGGCGTTGCCTTTGCCCGGATCGGGCGGTTCGACCTTGCCCAGCGCTATTTCGAGAAAGCAGCGCAGATCGACCCGATCGAGCCGCGCTACCAGACCAACCTTGCGCGACTGATGCGCTCGCCCCTGTTC
>JAFEEP010000664.1 GCA_018241045.1 Pseudomonadota bacterium
CTCGGCCTCAGCCCGCCGGTTTGTAGCCTGCAGCAACCTCGCCAGATTGTTGAGGTGGATGGCTATCGTGGGATGGTCCGCCCCGACACTTGCCTTGTCGATCGTGAGAGCCCGGCGCATCAGCGGCTCGGCCTCGGTCAATCGGTCCGTGTCCTGCAGCAACCCGGCCAGGTTGGCGAGATCGCGGGCAACGTCGGGGTGGTCCGCGCCGACGCTCGCTTCGTCGATCGCCAATGCCCGGCGCATCAGCGGCTCGGCCTCGACTGGCCGGTTCGTGGCCTGCAACAACGCGGCCAGGTTGTTGAGATCACGGGCAACGGCGGGGTGGTCCGCGCCGAAGTTCGCCTCGTGGATCGCCAGCGCCTGGCGCATCAGCAGCTCGGCCTCGACCCAGCGACTCGTGGCGTGTAGCAATACGGCAAGGTTGGCGAGGTCGCGGGCGACGCGGGGGTGGTCCGCGCCGAAACTTGCTTCGTTTATCGTAAGCGCCCGGCGCATCAGCGGCTCGGCCTCGGCCAGCCGGTTCGTGGCCTGCAGCAACGCGGCCAGGTTGGCGAGGTCGCGGGCAACGTCGGGGTGGTCCGCGCCAAAGCGCGCGTTGTCGATTGCCAGCGCCCGATGTAGCAACGGTTCGGCCTCCTGGTAGTGCGCCTTACCGAACAGCAGCGCGGCGAGTTGGCTCAGGAGGCCCGCGGTCGGGTCAGAGAGACCGCCCTCGTCGGCAGCGATTACAACCGCCTTCGCGTGGGGCGCCAGGGGATCGAGCACCGCCCAGGTTCGCACATCCTGCGGGTCACCCACGAAGGCCTCATTTATCCATTTCACCGCCTCGACCAGCCGGACCGGTGCCGCTTCTCCCAACTGCGCGCGTCGCGTGACTTCCTGAACCAGCTTGTGCACCGAGAAGAGTGGCACATCCGCTGCCCTCGTCGTCAGCGAGTAGGCCTTGAGTTCGGCCAGCGCGTCGAATGGGTCGCCCGGATCCGCATCGTCACCGGGAACCGCGACTTCGAGCAGCGACTCGGGCACCGGGTCCGGTGCGAGCCAGGCCAGGCGCTGAAGCAAGCGGCGGGCAGGCTCACCGAGCTGCTCGAAGGAGGTCTGCCAGGTCGCGGCAACGCTGCTCGGATACTCCATCAGGTCGGGGTCATGCCAGCCTAGCACCGCATCGCGCTTGGTCCGCCAGGTCGTCAGATAGTGCTGGAAGCTTTCGGTGCGATAGGCGACGTAGGCGCCGGCCTGCTCTAGCGCGAGGGCAAGGTGGCCGAGCTCCCCGGCCAGCGTCTGCGCTGCGGCGGCGTCGTCAGCCTGCCGACGGCGGCTGCCCTCGGTGCGCGCCAGCAGGAATTCGGTGGCGGCCTCGGGCGATAGTTCCTTCACGGCAATCGCCTGAATGCTGCCGCTCCAGTTCGTCAGCCGGCTGGTGAGCACGGCGTGGCCGCCCGCCAGTTTCGGCAGGAGCGAGCGGACGGCTTGGGCAGCGGGCTTCGAGTCAATGTTGTCGAGGATCAGCAGCCAGCCCGGGTGCTGATTGAGCCAGCCGATCGTGGCGTCGCGCTGCTTGTCTTCGTCCTTCTCGCTCTTTTCGGGCAGATCCAGGATCGGCGTCGCGCACAGGGCGGCCAGGTTGCGGTTCAGCGCTTCGGCGCTTTCAGCGCCGACCTGCAGCAGCGCGGTGTAGCCACCGCCCCGGCGTCGGGCGTACTCGATCGCGAGTCGCGTCTTACCAACGCCCCCCATGCCGGTGAGCGCTCGTGCGACGGTAGGCTGATCCTTGGTGGTCGGGATCGGCCCGAGACGTTCGGTGAGTTCATCGAGCTTGGCATCGCGCCCCTTGAAGAGATCGCCGAGCGACAAGTAACGTAGATGGATGGGCTTGCGGATCAGCCCCGCCTCGATCAGCACGTCGAGCAGGCTCGAGCGCCAGACCTCGGCGGCAAACTGGTCGGCCGACGTGAAAGAGAAGCCGGGGTAACGCTCAACGCGGGCCAGCCGCGCCAGGTGTGCCTGTTGTGCAGCCCGCTCGGTCGGATGTAGCCTGTAGCGATCGTCCCGCTGCGCAGGCTCCTTCGGCTCGGCGATGATCAGCCTTCGGCGGTGATACAGGGCCAGCCAGGTTTCCCACTGCGTGTAGGACAAGGGCGGCCCGCCCGCCTCCATGAACGGTCCGAGCTCCGGCAGGCGCTGGGCGAAATCGGCATACCGCTCCCCGATCACTGCCACCGAGGGCGTCTGTGCCATCGCACCGGTCATGTTGCCCACCAGGTGGATTACGACGTCACACTGCCGGATGTAATCGTCAAGCATGTCCAGGCTTTCAGTCCCGGGGACGATGAAGTCCTCCTGCACCTTCACCGTGACGTTGGGGCGCGTCAGATAACGGCGCAACGCCTCCCGGTAGCTGCCGAACTCCGCACTTACGCAGGAAATGAAGATTCGAACCTCGGACATGCTGGAGTCCTCTCCCTATCGAATTCCATCAGTGGCTCAGCGGAGCGGAGATCGA
>JAFEEP010000665.1 GCA_018241045.1 Pseudomonadota bacterium
GAGAACCGCGCGTGTGCCGGGCGTTGGTGAATAGCGGCGGGAAATATCCGCCAGGGGACTTGCGCCGCCGCTTCTTTTTTACGCCAGCGTAGTGCCTCGATCACCAGCGCCAATGCCGGCGTGAGCTGGCGACGGTTGGCGTAGTTGGTAGCCGGGAAACAGCGGCCACCAGTCCCAGCCGCCCCGGGTCGATGTGCGGCTGTGCCAGGCCGAGCGGCACATAGGCGAAGCCCGCGGCCTGAAGCATCAAGAAGGTGTTGTTGAACGCCGTTTGCCCGCCCACGCGCACCTTCATCGCCTGGCCATCCTTCTCGAAATCCCAGGCATACAGGCCGCCATGGGTCGGCAGGCGCAAGTTGATGCGGCGGTGCTCCACCAGGTCTTGCGGCGTGACGGGCGGCGGCTTGCCCGCCAGGCACTCCGGCGGCGCGACCACGGCCATGCGCAGGTCGGGAGCGATACGCACGGCGATCATGTCCTTGTCCACTCCGCTGCCGATGCGCACACCGGCGTCGAAGCGGTGCGCGGCGATGTCGGTGAGCGCGTAGTCCACGCTGAGTTCGATCTGGAGCGCGGCCGCGCGGGTGAGGCTGCGCGCTTGGGTCACAGCCACGAAGGCGCGCAAATCGCCCAGGTTTTCCGCGGGCATTGGTGCATTTCATGCACATGCTTGTTCAGATCTTTCTATCTTATCAATCAATCACTCTTTGCCTAAACTGACCAACATGGTTTGTCAAGGAATCCGAATTCATCTGATGCCAGCCATCCGGATTGATCGACATTCGGAGTCCGCATGAAACCGCTTGCAGCCGTTGCCCTGTCACTCGCCCTCGTTGTTTTCGGGGCTTGCGCCCATGCCGAAGGCATCCAGATCGCCCCTGCGGGCAGCACCCCGACGCTGATCGGCGGCGTCGACAACTTCTCCGGCCAGGTCGCGGTGGACATCAAGGCCGCCGGCGACAGCGGCCAGCATGCCGGCGTCGGCATTGTCACGTTCATGCCCGGCGCCCGTACCGCCTGGCATACCCACCCCGTAGGCCAGTTGCTGATCGTTACCGACGGCAGGGGCTGGGTGCAGGAGGATGGACAGCCCAGGCGCGAAATCAAGGCCGGCGATGTGGTGTGGATTGAGGCGGGGGTCAAGCACTGGCATGGCGCGGCCAAGGACAGCCGCATGAACCACCTGGCGATCGCGTACATGCAGGGCGGCAGGAACGCGGACTGGAAGGAGCTTGTCACCGATGAGCAATACAACGCCCGTTGACCGCCGCGCGCTCACCCGCTGCCTCGGCATGGTCGCGGCGGCCGCGCTGGCTTGCGGCAGCGCCGCGGCGCAATCCCATGAGGCGAAGGAGTCCGTAAACATGACCGTACAGCACCCGGCCGCCGACACGCTCGGCGCGCAGCAGCAGGCCATCCTGCCCGTCGCCGCCTTTGCGGCCGCTGGAGACATGGGCAAGCTGGACACCGCGTTGAGCCAGGGGCTCGACGCGGGCCCCGCCATCAGCGCTGCGCGCGAAGTGCTGGTGCAGCTCTACGCCTACGCGGGCTTTCTGCGCAGCCTCAATGTGCTCACCGCGGTGGGCAACGCGCCCGCGAGGCGCTGGCCAAGGCGTTGACTGCCCGGCCACGCTGAACGCGGCGCAGTCCACCGCTCGCTTGCGGTAGTCAACTTTCAACCACCCAAAAGGAGCCATCATGAAAATCAACCCACCCGGTTCCACGCCCTCGGCCAAGGGACCGGCCGAATATTTCACCGGCACCGTGCGCATCGACTGCCCGTTCTGCGGCAGCGGCAACCTGAGCGCCGCCACCGTGACCTTCGAGCCGGGCGCACGCACCGCCTGGCACACCCATCCGCTGGGCCAGACCCTGCTGGTGACTTCCGGCTGTGGCCTGATTGGCCGCTGGGGTGGATATGTCGAGGAGATCCGCCCCGGCGACACCGTCTGGATCGAGCCCGACGAGAAGCACTGGCATGGCGCATCGCCGGATTGCGCGATGACCCACATTGCCATCTGCGAAATGAAGGACGGCAAGGCCGTCGATTGGATGGAGCACGTGTCGGACGAGCAGTACCACGGCACGAAGTGAAGGGAAAAACACCATGCAAAAACGCATGCTCGGCAAGAGCGGCCTGGAAGTCTCGGCCCTCGGCTACGGCTGCATGGGGCTGGACTTCGCCTACGCCCACAAGCTCAGCCAGCAGGAAGGCGTCACGCTGATCCGCCAGGCGGTGGAACGCGGTGTCAGCTTCTTCGACACGGCGGAGGTCTATGGTCCGTTCACCAACGAAGAAATGGTGGGCGAGGCCCTGCGCCCCGTGCGCGACCAGGTGGTGATCGCCACCAAGTTCGGCTTCAACATCGTCGATGGCAAGCAGGCGGGGCTGGACAGCAGGCCCGAGCACATCAAGGCCGTCGCCGACGCCTCGCTCAAGCGGCTGGGCATCGAGCAGATCGACCTGTTCTACCAGCATCGCGTCGATCCGAACGTGCCCATCGAGGACGTCGCCGGCGCGGTCAAGGAGCTGATCGCCGCGGGCAAGGTCAAGCACTTCGGCCTGTCCGAGCCGGGCGCGCAGACCGTTCGCCGCGCCCATGCCGTGCAGCCGGTCGCCGCCTTGCAGAACGAATACTCGCTGTGGACGCGTGGCGTCGAAACCAACGGCATCCTGCAGGTCTGCGAGGAGCTGGGGATTGGCCTGGTGCCCTACAGCCCGCTCGGCAAGGGCTTTCTCACCGGCGCGATGGGCAAGGACACCAAGCTGGGCGAGGGCGACTTCCGCAGCATCCTGCCGCGCTTCACGCCCGAGGCGATGGCAAAGAACCAGGCGCTCATCGACCTGCTCAAGCGCATCGCCGCCGAGAAGCAGGCCACGCCCGCGCAGATCGCGCTGGCCTGGCTGCTGGCACAAAAGCCCTGGATCGTCCCCATCCCCGGCACCACCAAGCTGCAGCGGCTGGAAGAAAACCTCGGCGCCGTCGATGTCGCGCTGACCGACGCCGACCTTGCGCAAATCCAGTCGGCCGCCGCCGCGATCTATATCGAGGGCGAGCGCTATCCCGAGCAACTACTCAAGACGACCGGCCTGTGAGGCCCGGTTCCCGATCCATTTACTTCATAGAGGAAAGCAACAATGACTGACAACATCAAGGACAAGGTGGTCGTGATCACCGGCGCGTCCAGCGGCCTGGGGGCCGAAACCGCGCGCCATCTGGTCAAGGCCGGCGCCAAGGTCGTGCTCGGCGCGCGCCGGCTGGATCGCCTGCAGGCACTGGCGAGCGAACTGGGCCTGCCCAAGGACGTCGCCTTCAAGGTGGACGTGACCGACCGCGAGCAGGTCAAGGCGCTGGTCGATCACGCCGTGAAGCTGCACGGCCGCATCGACGTGATGATCAACAACGCCGGCCTGATGCCGCTGGCGCCGCTGGAGATGCTGCGCTTCGACGAATGGGACCAGTGCATCGACGTCAACATCAAGGGCGTGCTGTGGGGCATCGCCGCGGCACTGCCTTATTTCAAGGAACAGAAAAGCGGCCAGTTCATCAACGTCTCGTCGGTGGCCGGCCACACCATCAGCGTCGGCGGCGCGATCTACTCGGCCAGCAAGTATTCGGTGCGCGTGATCTCCGAAGCGCTGCGCAAGGAGGTCAAGCCCTACGGCATCCGCACCACCGTGCTGTCGCCCGGCGCGGTGGACACCGAACTGCCCGCATCGGTCGGTGCGCCCGGTGTCAACGAGGCGATCGCCGACTACTACAAGCACAACGCCATCCCGGCGAGCAGCTTCGCGCGCTGCGTGCTGTTCGCCATGAGTCAGCCCGAGAACATCGACATCAACGAGATCTTGTTCCGCCCAACGGTACAGGAACTCTGAGAGGGGCAGTGCATGTTTCAAGGGATGGAAGATCGCCCTTCAAGTGTGCTGCCGGCTGCACCTTCCGTTCTGCAGGAGGGAGCAAGCTCGGCAGGCACCGCATGGCGCGTGTTGGCGGTCCTCAGCGCGCTGATGGGCTTTGCCTCCATCTCGACGGACTTCTACCTGCCGGCCATGCCCGCGATGGCCGCCGCGTTGCACGCGGGCCACGGCATGCTGGAGTTCTCGATCACCGGCTACCTGATCGGTTTCAGCGTCGGCCAGTTGTTCTGGGGACCGGTCAGCGACAAGTTCGGCCGGCGCCCGCCGGTGGCTGCTGGGTTGGTCCTGTTCATCATCGGCTCGGCCGGCTGCGCACTGGCGGCGAGCGCCGAGGCCATCATCGGCTGGCGCGTCGTCCAGGCACTTGGTGCCTCGGCCTGCGTGGTCATCGCGCGGGCCATGGTGAGCGACCTCTACGAGGGCGCCCGCGCCGCGCGCATGCTCTCCACCCTGATGGCGGTGATGGCGATCGCGCCGCTGCTGGGCCCGCTCATCGGCGCGCAGGTGGCGGCCTGGGCCGGTTGGCGGGCCATCTTCTGGCTGCTGGTCGCCGTGGGCATCGCCAGCCTGGTGGCGCTGTACACCATCCCGGAAACCCTGCCGCCGTTGCGCCGCCAGGGCGGACGGTTGAGCGGCGCCTTCGCCCGCTACGCGAAGCTGCTCACCGAGCGCCGGATTCTGGCCTATGCCGGTGCGGGCGGATTTTTCTATGCGGGCATGTTCGCGTACATCGCGGGCACGCCCTTCGCGTACATCGACTACCACCACTTTCCGGCGCGGTACTACGGCCTGCTGTTTGGCGCGGGCATCCTCGGCGTCATGGCCTCCAATGCGCTGAATGCACGCTTGGTGGCGCGCCTGGGTGCCGATCGGCTGCTGATCGCAGGCACGACGATTGCAGCGCTGGCTGGCGGCGCAAGCGCCATGGCGGCCTGGAGCGACTGGGGCGGGCTATGGGGCCTGGTGCTGCCGCTGTTCGTCTTCATCTCCTGCACCGGGCTGATCGTCGCCAACTCGGTGGCTGGGGCGCTGGCGGAGTTTTCCGTGCAGGCCGGCGCGGTCTCGGCGCTGGTCGGCGCGCTGCAATACGGCAGTGGCATCGCCGGCTCCGGGCTGGTCGGACTGTTGGCCGATGGCACGCCCCGGCCGATGGGCTGGGTCATGGCGCTGGCGGGTATCGGCAGCTTGCTGTGTGCCAGATCGCTGAAGAGAGTCGCGTCAAGCCAACCCGCGCAGGCGACGGCTGTCGATTGATCGGCAACAAACGCACATGGATTTCTGTCTCCATTCAAGGATTTGCGAAAAATTGATAGCGGCAGGGGCAAGCCCCGCAATGCTTTAAGTACTGTATTGGATAAAAATTCGATGAAGAATGCCATTTTCCGCTGCCTGTTGGCAGCTCTATTGATGCTGGGCGTGTGTGCGGCACAGGCGGCGCCGGCGCCGACCACCCTCATCCGGGCGACGGATGCGGGGCCGGTGCGTGGTGTTGACCAAGGCAGGCTCATAGCCTGGATGGGCATCCCCTATGCGGCACCGCCTATCGGGGAGCGGCGCTGGGCACCACCGCAGGTGCCCCAGCCGTGGGCTGCGCCGCGCGATGCCTCGGCCTATGGCAACTTCTGTCCACAGAATGCCGATCTCGGTGTGTTCGGCCAGCCCGGCGGCGCCGAGGATTGCCTGAACCTCAACGTCTTCGTGAGCAAGGACGCCCAGCGCAGCGGTGCGAAGCTGCCGGTGTTTGTGTGGATCCATGGTGGCAGTCTCTGGGTGGGCGCCGGCCGCGACTACGACCCGAGCCAACTGGCCATCCAGGGCAAGGCGGTGGTGGTGACCTTCAACTACCGTCTGGGCCTGCTCGGCTTCTTCGCGCATCCGGCGCTGCGTGCCGAGGGCCAACCGCTGGCCAACTACGGTTTCATGGACCAGCAACTGGCGCTCGACTGGGTGCAGCGCAATATCGCCGCTTTCGGTGGCGACCCCAGCAACGTGACGATTTCCGGCGAATCCTCCGGTGGCGGCAGCGTACTGCTGCATGTCGCCGCCCCCGGCTCGGCCGGCAAGTTCCAGCACGCCATCGCCATGAGCGGGGCCGCGGTGGCGCTGCGCCATCCGGCCTTCGGCGCCCCCCGGCCGTTGGCATCGGCCGGGCAGCAAGGGCAAGCCTTCGCCAACGCCGCCGGCTGCGCGCACGCGACCGATGCCGCAACGCTGGCCTGCTTGCGCCGATTGCCTGCCGCAACCATTCTGGCCACGCAAACCCCTTATCTGATCAACCAGGCCATCCTGGATGGCCAAGTGCTGCCCATGCATCCCGCCGATGCCTTGCGCACCGGACAGTTCAACCGCGTGACCCTGGTCAATGGCACGACCGGTGACGAAGGCGCGTTCTTCACAGGTCTTGCCGAGAATGCATCCGGCAAGCCCATGGACGACGCCGACTATGCGGCCGCCATGCGGTTCTACTTCGGTACGCTGGCAGACGCCGTGGCGCAACAGTATCCGGTGGACAAGTTCGCCACCCCGAGCGACGCCGTCGCGGCCTCCGTCACCGACATGCTGTTTGCCTGCCCGGCACGGGCCGTCAATCGCTGGACTGCCGCTCACACGCCAACCTACGCCTATGAGTTTTCGGATCGCACGGCCCCGTCGTACCTGAAGCCGACGAGCTTTGCCATGGGTGCGGCCCACACTTTGGAACTGGCCTACTTGTTCCCGGGCTTTCACGGCGGCGCTGGTATGCCGGTGAGCTTGAACCCCATGCAATCCCGCTTGGCCGAGCAGATGGTGCAGTTGTGGACGACAGCCGACCAGGCGACCCATCGGGAAACCACATGGCCTCGCTATCAGGCGGCACAGGACAACTTCCTCAACCTGACGCTGCCGCAGGCCCGCATGGCCACCGGATTCGGCGCGGGCCACCAGTGCAGCTTCTGGGACCAGGCCGGCATCTATTGACCGCAATATCCACCGAGTGCGCCCCGAACTGAGCGCTATTTGATCGAAACCCAAGGAGAACTTTGCATGACGCAGAAATCATCTACACAGGACACGCCCGTCTGGTTCATTACCGGATGTTCCAGCGGCTTCGGGCGCGAGATCGCCAAGGCCGTGCTGGACAAGGGGTGGCGCGTGGCCATGTCCGCGCGCGATGCGGGCAAGCTGGCCGAGCTGGTCGCCATCGCGCCGCAACGCGCGCTGGCGGTCACGCTCGACGTCACCCAACCCGCCGACATCGACCGCGCCGTCTCCGAGGTGCAAGCGCACTTCGGCCGCATCGATGTGCTGGTCAACAACGCCGGCTACGGCTACTTCTCCGCCATCGAAGAAGGCGAGGACGAAGAAATCCGCCGACAGTTCGAGACCAATGTCTTCGGCCTGAACCGGCTGGTGCAGCGCGTGCTGCCGGGCATGCGCGCGCGCCGCAGCGGCCACATCTTCAACTTCTCCTCCATCGGTGGCCTGCAGGCGTTTCCCGGCATCGGCTATTACAACGCCAGCAAGTTCGCAGTCGAGGCCTTGTCGGAAAGCCTGGCCGGTGAGGTGGCGCCGCTCGGGATCAAGGTCACCTGCGTCGAACCTGGCGGGTTTCGCACGGACTGGGCGGGCCGCTCCGTCATCGAAACCAAGGAACGCATCGCCGACTACGACCAGAGCGCCCACCCGATGATGGACGGACTCAAGGCAGGGTCCGGCAAACAAGGCGGCGATCCAGCGCTGCTGGCGCAGGCCCTGCTCGCGGCCTACGCCGAGAAGAACCCGCCACGCCAATTGCTGCTGGGGTCCGACGCCTACGACATGGCCATGCAGATGCTCTCGTCCCGTCGCGAAGGTTTCGAGCGCTGGCGCAAGCTGAGCCTGAGCACCGACATCAAGTGACCGGGTCAGTCATCAAGACCATTGAAAACACACGGAGTCCATTCATGAAAATCGATCTATCGGGCAAGGTTGCCCTCATCACGGGCGCGGGCTCAGGCATGGGCCTGGCATCTGCAGAGGCCTTTCTGGACGCTGGCGCATCGGTCGTGCTGTCCGGGAATCACTACGACAAGGTCAAGGAACAGGCGGATCGCCTGTCCGCAAGGGGCAAGACGCTGGCCTTGCAATGCGACGTGTCCGACGAAGCGCAGGTCAAGGCCCTGGTGGAGAACACCGTCAAGGCATTCGGCCGGATCGACGCCGCCTAC
>JAFEEP010000666.1 GCA_018241045.1 Pseudomonadota bacterium
GGCACCTTCTGCCTTGCCGCCAAGCCCTCTGGCGTTAAGACAGGCAGTCCGAAATTACGGCGCACCGCCGATTCCGGTCGGGTGCGTCCGCAGGGGACTTGTTACGACCATGAAGGCCACCATCGAACGCGCGACGCTCTTGAAGTGCCTGTCGCACGTCCAGTCCGTCGTTGAACGGCGCAACACCATCCCGATCCTCTCGAACGTCCTGATCGAGGCGTCGGGCGATGGCACGGTGAAAGTCATGGCGACCGACCTTGACCTGCAGGTGGTGGAAAGCCTCGGTGCGGTTTCGGTCGATGGGCCCGGCGCGATCACGGTTTCGGCGCACCTGCTGTTCGATATTGCCCGCAAGCTGCCCGATGGCAGTCAGGTAAGCCTGGAGACGGCGGACAACCGCATGACGGTCAAAGCCGGGCGCAGCCGCTTCTCGCTGCCGACCCTGCCGCGCGACGACTTCCCGGTGATCGTCGAGGGCGACCTGCCGACCAGCTTCGAACTGCCTGCGGCCACGCTGGCCCAGTTGATCGATCGCACCCGCTTCGCGATCAGCACCGAGGAAACCCGCTACTACCTTAACGGCATCTTCCTTCACGTCTCGGACGAGGAGTTGAAGGCGGCGGCGACGGACGGACACCGGCTGGCGCGCTTCACCATCGCCCGCCCTGACGGCGCACAGGGGATGCCCGACGTGATCGTGCCGCGCAAATGCGTGGCCGAACTGCGCAAGCTGCTGGAAGAAGCGCTTGATTCGAGCGTTCTGGTCGACCTCTCGGCCAGCAAGGTCCGCTTTACCCTAGGCGGGGAAAACGGCGTCGTGCTGACCAGCAAGCTGATCGATGGCACCTTCCCCGATTACACCCGCGTCATTCCCACCGGGAACGACAAGCTGCTCAAACTCGATCCGCGCAGCTTCTGGGAGGGCGTGGACCGCGTCGCGACCATCGCCACAGAAAAGACCCGCGCGGTCAAGATGGCGCTTGAAAACGACAAGGTCACGCTTTCGGTCACCAGCCCGGACAACGGCACGGCGGCGGAAGAGGTTCCTGCCGACTACAGCGCGGCCGGGTTCGAGATCGGCTTCAACGCCAACTATCTCAAGGACATCCTTGGCCAGATCGACGGCGATACTGTCGAACTGCATCTCGCCGATGCGGGCGCACCGACGCTCATCCGCCAGGACGACAAGAGCCCGGCGCTCTACGTGCTGATGCCGATGCGGGTCTGACCGCCCGCGGCGTCATTCCGCCGTGGTTGGATCGATCACGTTGCGCACCTGCTTGATGCTGTTCGCCGGGAAACCGGCGGTGTCAGCGTGTTGGCGGATCAGGTCCTCGCTTGGCGCGCGATAGATGCAATAAATCTTGTCGTCGGTCACATAGCTGTGCACCCACTGGATCTCGGGCCCGAGTTGGCGCAGCACGGTGCACGATTGTTGCGATGCCCCTTGCAGGTCGGCAGCGCCCAGGTTGCCCACGCCGGGCATATCCCGCTCGATCACGAATTGCGGCATGACGGTCCTCCTCGTCGCAGCGAAGCGGGGAGGCTGCGCCTGTCGACGCGCAGAGTCCAGCCTCTCGGCCGGGCTCAGATATCGACCACGATCTTTCCGAAGTGTCCGTTCGCCGCCTGATGGCGGAAGGCGTCGGCCAGCCGTTCGAGCGGAAAGTGATCCGAAATCACAGGCTTGATCCCGTTCGTCTCGATCCCGGCGATCATCGCCAGTTGCTGCGCGCGGCTGCCCACGGTCAGGCCCTGGACGCGCAGGTTTTTCATCATCAGCAGCGCGGTCTGCACCGGACCGGCGAAGCCTGCCAGCACGCCGATCAGGGCGACGTGGCCGCCGACTCGAGTCGCGGTCATCGACTGGTCCAGCGTACCCGAACCGCCGATCTCGACCACGGTATCGACCCCCGTGCCGTCAGTCAGTTCCAGCGTCTTCATCCCCCAAGCCGGGGTTTCCCTGTAGTTGATCAGCTCGTCTGCGCCGAGCGCCTTCAATCGCGCCAGTTTTTCGTCTGACGATGAGGTGGCGATTACCCGGGCGCCAGCGGCCTTGGCGAATTGCAACGCGAAGATCGACACCCCGCCGCTGCCCTGGACCAGCACGGTCGATCCGGGCTTGATCGCATCATCGACGAACAGCGCGCGCCATGCGGTCAGCCCGGCGCAGGTCAGGGTTGCAGCCTCAGCGTGACTGTAGCCTGCCGGAATCCGGGTGAACCAATGTGCGGGGGTGACGACAACCTCGCGCGCATAGCCGTCGATCCCGTCGCCGGGCACGCCGCGGAAGGCGGTCGCGGGCGGGGCGCCGTCGATCCATTCGGGAAAGAAGGTCGAGACGACGCTATCGCCCGCCTTGAACGCGTCGACCCCTTCGCCCACGGCCTCGATCGTCCCCGCGCCGTCCGACATCGGAATGCGGCCGGCCTCGGTCGGGATCATGCCGCTCACTACCGCAAAATCGTGGTAGTTGAGCGAGGACGCCGCCAGTCGGACCCGTATTTCGCCGGGGCCGGGCTGGCCGGGGTCTGCCGCCGTGGCGGGACGAAGCGTGTCGAGACTGGCGGGAGAGCCGATGCGAACCGCGCGCTGGCTCACTCCGCCGCCTCGGCCAAGGCAGCACGCTGCGGGCCGCGAATCAGGCCGCCCGGTGTTGCCCCGGTCCATTCGCCGCCGCGGAAGGTGACCACGCCGCCCTTGATGGTGCAAACATAGCCCTCGGCCTTCTGCAGCAGGCGCTTGCCACCGGCGGGCAGGTCGAAGGCCAGCCACGGCTTGCCCAGCTTGATCTGATCCATGTCGATCACGTTGAGATCGGCGATGTAGCCCGGCGCGATCACCCCGCGATCGTCGAGGCCATAGAGACGCGCGGTATCGTGGCACTGGCGCTTGACCGCCTGTTCCAAACTGATCCTGGCGCCGCGCCGGCGGTCACGCACCCAGTGCTGGAGCATGAAGGTCGGGCTCGCCGCGTCGCAGATCGTGCCGCAATGCGCCCCGCCGTCCGACAGCGAATTGACCGTGTCGTCGCTCGCCTGCAGCGCCTCCAGAAAGTCGAGGTTGCCGTCGGCGTAGTTGAGGATCGGCAGGTAGATGAAGCCCTTGCCATCGTCGCGGCAGAGCAGGTCATAGGCATATTCGTCGCCCGAAACCCCGGCCGCTTCGGCGCGTGCTGCCACGCTTTCGTCGGCCTGGGGCTCGTAGTTGAAATCGGGGTCCATTTCGTACTGCATGGCCCAGCCGGCGCTGACCACCATCGAGATCGCCTTGAGATCCTCAGGCACCTCGCTGTAATCGCTGGTTTCGGATAGCAGTTGGGTCCTGAACGCCGGGTCAAGCAGCTTTCCCTTCTGCTGCGCCCACGGAAGGTCGGCGATAGCCTGCCAAGACGGGCGCAGGCGGAACGGATGGATCGTGCCCTGCCAGGCCATGACGATGCCGTTGCCGCGCAACGCAATCGCGGCGACGATGTTGGCGCCGTTGTCGTTTTCGGCGCGCATGTTGTCGATCTGCTCGCTCAGCGATTGTTCCTTTGCGATCGACTGGAGCGCGGCGAAGGTCACCGGCAGGCCGGTCTCGCGGCTGATCTGGCCCATCCAGCCGAACTCGTTCCATTCGCGCTTGAGGTCGCTGGCCATTTCAAACACGCCATAGCC
>JAFEEP010000667.1 GCA_018241045.1 Pseudomonadota bacterium
CCCGGCGACCGGACCCGCGACAATCCCGAGATAGATCTTCTCCACCTGCCGCGCCTCGAAGGCGGCGGAAAAGCGCTTGAGCGCCTTGGGATTGCGCGCCAGCAGCAGGCAGCCCGAGGTATCGGTGTCGATGCGGTGGACCGCGACCGGCACTCGCTGGAAACCGAGCTTCAACGTGTCGAGATAGTTTTCAAGGCTCACACCACCGGCGCGCGGGCGTTCGATCGGCAAGCCGGCGGGCTTGTCGATGATCAGCGCCTCGCCGTCTTCGAACAGGATCGGGATCGTGGTCACGCCAGCGCCCCTGCGATGCGGCGGCAGGCTTCGTCAAGCGTTGCCTGATCGGCGGCGAAGCTGATGCGGAAGCCGTCCCTACCGCCAAAGGCCGATGCCGCGACCACCGCGACGCCGTGGTCGAGCAGATGCAGGCACAATGCCTCGTCATCGCCGAAACGGTCCATCAGCGGGGCGGCATCGACCAGGCAATAGAACGCGCCGTCTGGCACCGGGGTCGACAGGCCGGGCACGGCGTTGATCGCGCCGACCACCCGGTCACGCCGGGCGCGGAACTGATCGCGCCAATCGGCAAGAAAGTCCTGCGGACCTTCGAAGGCGGCGACCGCCGCGGCCTGGCTGACCGAGCAGGGATTACCCGATGTGTGTGATTGCAGCTTGGCCATGGCCTTGATCAACCATTCCGGCCCGGCGGCAACGCCGATGCGAAATCCGGTCATCGCGTGGCTTTTCGACACCCCCGAGACGGTCAGCACACGATCGGCCAGATCGGGACATTCCACCGCCAGGGTCGCGTGACGACCGGGGGTGTAGCGCAGCGGGGCGTAGATATCGTCGGACATCACCATGACCTGCGGATACTTCGCCAGCACCGTCCCGAGCGCCTGCAATTGCTCCGCCGAATAGGTCGCGCCGGTCGGATTGCCCGGACTGTTGAGCAGCAACCAGCGGGTACGCGGGGTGATCGCCGCCTCAAGCTGGTCGGGTGTGATGCGAAACCCGCCTGCCGCGTTGGTATGCAGCGGCACCACCTCTGCCCCGGCAAAACGGACGATCTCGGGATAGCTGACCCACCACGGCGCGGGGATCAGCACTTCGTCGCCGGGATTGAGCGTCGCGAGCAGGGCATGGAAGATCGCCTGCTTGCCTCCGGCACTGACGATCACCTGTTCGGGGGGAACCCTTATGCCAAGGTCGCGATCAAAGTGCAGCGCGGCGGCGGCGCGCAGCGCGGGAGTACCGGCAACCGGGGTATAGCGCGTTTGGCCCGCGTCGATCGCCGCCTTGGCCGCCGCGGCGACGTGAGGCGGGGTGGCGAAATCAGGCTCGCCCACCGAGAGCGAGATGATGTCCTTGCCCGCCGCGCGCAATTCGGCGGCGCGGTCGGTCATCGCGGTGGTGCGCGAGGGGGCGATGCGCGACAGGGCGGCCGAGGTGGTCACAGCAATCGCGCCGGGATGAGTCCGCGCAGGGCATTGCCGACAAAGAAACCGTCCGCAAGGTCAGCCAGCGTCACCTCGCCCTCAACCGCTCGGCCTGTCTCGATCAACGAGCGGCGCAAAACTCCGGGGAGCAGGCCCAGCTGAGCGGATGGGGTGGCGAGCCTGCCGTCGCGTTCGACGAACAGGTTGGTGAAGCAGCCTTCGGTGAGCAGTCCGTCATCACGCACCAGCAGCGCCTCGCGCGCACCGGCGCCGCGCGCCACGTTCAGCCCGTCGTCGTAGAAGCCCCGGTCGCTGGTCTTGTGGCGCAGGCGCCAATCGCCCGGGTCGACCGGCAGGCGCAGCACCGCGCAGGGCACCGGTTCGGACAGGGCTTCGGGCAGTTCGGCAAGGTCGAGGACATAGGCCCCGCTGCGCGCCACGCACAGGCGCAGCCTGGCCGGGGCTTCGGCGTCGAAGCACAGCGCCTGGATCGCGTTGCGCACCGCATGACGATCGAAGACAAAGCCCAGTTCGGCCGCGCTGGCCTTGATCCGTTCGAGATGCAGTTCAAGCAGCGGCACGCCCTCTTCGGGCGAGAACCGCATCGTCTCGATCAGATCGGCCCCGCTGGCTCCCAAACGCACGAATTCCCCCTTGATCAGGCACTCACGCCATTCGGGCAAACATTCCGAATCCGCGACGATGGCCGACCCCACGCCCAGCACCGCCCGCCCCCGGTGGTTCTCCTCCGGGGTCAGGCGCAAGGTGCGGATTGCCACATTGAACGCGCTATCGCCAGAAGGATCGATCCGCCCGATCGCGCCGCAATAGGCCCCGCGCGCGTCGCGCTCGTTTTCGGCGATCAGTTCCATCGCGCGGATCTTGGGTGCGCCGGTGATCGATCCGCAGGGGAACAGTGCGCGAAGGACGTCGCTCGGTCCGCGTCCGGGCCGGAGCGAGGCGGTCACCGTGGTCACCATCTGGTGCACCGTGGGATAGCTTTCGACCGCGAAAGGTCGGTCGACCTTGACGCTGCCCGCCTCTGCGACGCGCGACAGGTCGTTGCGCATCAGATCGACGATCATCAGGTTTTCCGCCCGATCCTTGACCGAATGGGCCAGCTCCTCGCGCAGCAGTGCGTCCTCGTCGGCGATGCGGCCGCGTGGACGGGTACCCTTCATCGGCTTTACGCGCGCCGCCCCGTCCTTGAGCGCGAAAAACAGTTCTGGCGAGAGGCTGAGCAGCCAGTGCGAGCCATCGAACAGCACTCCGCCGTATCCCGCCCCTGCTGCGGGACGCAGCGCGGCATAGAGCGCCAGCGGATCGCCGCGATAGGATCCCGCCAGGCGAAAGGTCAGGTTGGCCTGATAGATGTCGCCCGCCGCGATCGCCTGCTCCATCGCGGCGAAGGCACGGGCGTAGCCGCCAGGCGAAAGCTGCGGCTCCAGCGGCCCGATGCTCGCCGTCCCCTCGGCGCGCGCAGCAAGCCAGCCGGGCACCTGGTCGACGGCAATCGTGGTGTAGCCGGCAAAGGCGCCGAACCACAGCAGCGGCCCCTGCGCGCCGGTGCGCGCGGCGGCGAGCGGTGTCAGTCGGCCCTCCAGCGCGAGCCCGGCCTCATAGGCGATTGTTCCGGCCAGGTGATGCCCGGCGCTGTGAAGCGCCTCGAGCCGCGCCAATGCTGGGCCAACCTCGTCGGCGCGACGGGCGATCACAACTTCGACCGGCGCTTCGTACAGCCGCGCTGCGCTGGCCCCGTCGGGGCGCGCATCGTCCAGCAGGATGAAGGGTCGGGTCATCGCGCTGCGGCTTCTAGCCGGGGTTTCACACACTTGCAAAAGCGCGCTCTGCTGCGCTGATCGACGCATGAATGCCCTTCGTCGAGGCGGATGGTTGCATTTGCAACCCAATTGGCGTGTGAGGTCGGCAATCGCTTCACGCCTCAGGGGGATACTTGCCCATGCGCAACCTGCTTCTCGCCACTTCGCTGTTTTCGCTCGTCTGCGGCGCGCCCGCACTGGCTGAGGCACCCTCTATCGCCCCCGCTCCGGTGCTGTCGGCCCCACCCAAGGGGCCGCTGACCGATGCGGTCAAACCTTCGGCCTATCGCCTCGATCTGACCGTCAATCCGGACAACGAGCGTTTCTCGGGCAAGGTCGAGATCGATGCCATGCTCAAGGCATCCAGCACCTTCGTCGATCTGCACGGTCGCGATCTTGGCATCAAGAAGGCAGTCGCGACCGCCGCGGGCAAGACCTATGTCGGAACCTGGACCCAGGTCGATCCGACCGGGGTTGCCCGCCTGACCTTTGCCGAACCGTTGCCCGCCGGGCCGGTGACCTTCGCCTTTGACTATGACGCCGCGTTCGAATCGGGTCCGGCGGGGATGTTCCGGGTCAAGGTGGGTGACGACTGGTATTCGTGGACCCAGTTCGAATCGATCGACGCGCGCGCCGCCTTCCCCTCGTTCGACCAGCCCGGGTTCAAGCAGCCCTTCACCGTGACCTTGCGGACCAAGCCCGGCCAGGTCGCGGTAAGCAATGCCCCCGAAGTATCGAAGACGCTGGAAGGCGGGCTCGAGGTGCATCGCTTCGCGCCGACCTTGCCGCTCCCGACCTACCTCGTCGCGATGATGGTCGGACCCTTTGCGACGCTCGAAGGCACCGTGCCGCCGACCCCGCAGCGCGCCACGCCGCTGCCGTTGCGGATCGTCACCACCCGCCAGAATGCCGCGCAGATGAAGTTCGCGCTGGAAGGGTCGAAGGGCATCGTCCAGCATCTCGAGGCCTATTTCAACCAGTCGTTCCCCTATCCCAAGCTCGATCAGATCACCACGCCGATCCTGCCGGGAGCGATGGAGAACGCCGGGGCCGACCTCTACGCCGATCCGATCCTGATCATGGATGACAATGCCTCGACCGGGCAGAAGCGAACCTTCGGCATGGTTGTCGCGCATGAACTGGCGCACCAGTGGTTTGGCGATCTCGTCACCCCGGCGTGGTGGGACGACATCTGGCTCAACGAAAGTTTCGCCAACTGGATGGGCTTCCGCATCGGCAACGAATGGCGGCCCGACCTGAACATCGGCGCGGGCGCGCTGGAAGAAGGGTTCTCGGCGATGAGCACCGACGCGCTGCTTGCCGGGCGGGCGATCCACCAGCCGATCAAGACCAATGCCCAGGTCGACGAGGCATTCGATTCGATCACCTATGGCAAGGGCGGTCACGTCGTGGCGATGATCGCGGGTTACATGGGCGATACCAGGTTCCGCGACGGAGTGCGCCGCTACATGGCCGCGCACAAATACGGCAACGCCACCAGCAAGGAGTTCTTCGCGGCGATGGCCGATGCCGCTGGCGATCCCAAGATTGTCCCGGCGATGCAAAGCTTCACCGATCAGCAGGGCGTGCCGCTGCTGACCTTCACCCCGGCGAAGGATGGCACCTATACCGTCACGCAGAGCCGCTACGTCCGTCTTGGCACCACCGGGCCCGACACGCGCTGGGGGGTTCCGCTGTGCGTCCGCCCGGTGGCTGCGGCGCAGCAGAGCTGCCAGTTGCTGACCGATCAGTCCGCCACCGTGGCGCTTTCTGCCAAGGGGCCCTTCGTGCCCAATGCAGGCGGCACCGGCTACTACCGCTTCGAGTTGACCCCGAAGGACTGGAGCGCGCTGATCGCCCGGGCGGGAACGCTCCCCGGGGGTGAGGCCCAGGCGCTCGACGATTCGCTGTTCGCCAGCTTCCGCGCCGGTCGCGCCGCGCCCGAGCTGCTGATCGCCTCGGCGCGCGAACTGGCCAGGAACAAGGACAGCTATGCCAGCGCGGCGGGGATCGACACGCTCCAGTCGCTCTATGGCAGCGGGTTGATGGATGAGGCCGGCAAGGCCGGTTATCGCCGCATGATCGAGGCGATGTTCAAGCCGCGCCTTGCCGCGATGGGCTTCAACCCCGCCGCGGGCGCCTATGCCAAGGAAGACCCCGAAGAATCCGAAAAGCGTGCGCAGATCGTA
>JAFEEP010000668.1 GCA_018241045.1 Pseudomonadota bacterium
CTGGGTGGGCGGTTGCGGCTGAAGGGCGCGTTGGTGGTGGATGCCGGGGCGGCCCGCGCGCTGGCGCGCGGATCGAGCTTGCTGGCAGCGGGCGTGGTTCGCGTAGAGGGTGAGTTTCAACGCGGCGATGCCGTGGCGGTGCGCGATGAGCAGGGGGTCACGCTAGCGCACGGCCTCGCCGAATACGAAGCGGCCGAATGTGCCCGGCTGATGGGGCGGCAGTCAGCCGATCACGCCGCGATCCTCGGCTATGCCCCGCGTTCGGCAGTGGTCCACCGCGACCAGATGGTGATGCTGTGACCCTGGCGGTCACCGGGGCGACGGGATTTGTCGGCCAGGCTCTGCTCGACCGTGCGGCGCAGGCTGGCATAGACGTGCGGGCGCTGGCTCGCCGGGCGCAAAACCCTCGCGCCGGGGTCGAATGGGTCGCGGGCGACCTTTCGACCGCCGGGCAGTTGCGCGAGCTTGTCCGCGGGGCCGAAGCGGTGATTCACGTCGCCGGTGTGGTCAATTCTCCCGATCCCGCCGGGTTCGAAGCTGGCAACGTCACCGGCACGCTCAACGTGATCGAGGCGGCGCTGGCTGAAGGTGTGCAGCGTTTCGTCCACATTTCCTCGCTCTCGGCGCGCGAGCCCGGGTTGTCGGTCTATGGCGCGAGCAAGGCGCGGGCGGAAAAGCTGGTTCAGGCCAGTGGGCTTGACTGGACGATCGTGCGGCCGCCGGGGATCTATGGCCCGCGTGACACCGAATATCTCGAGATGTTCAAGTTGTCGCGCTGGGGGGTGCTGCCGGTCCCGCCGCGCGAGGGGCGATCCTCGCTGATCCATGTCGATGACCTTGCCCGGTTGCTGCTGGCGTTGGTTCCTGGCGGGGAGGGCGTGTCGCACCAGATCTTCGAGCCCGACGATGGCAAGACCGGCGGCTGGACGCATTACGAACTCGCCCGCGCGATCGGCTGGGCGATGGGGCGGCGACCCAAGGTGCTGCACCTGTCGCGTGGCGCGCTTGAGCGAGTGGCACGCGCGGATCGGCTCGTCCGTCGCGACCGGGCCAAGCTGACGCTCGACCGGGTGGGCTACATGAGCCATCCCGACTGGGTGGTGAGCAACGGCGCGCGTCCGCCCGCCGATCTGTGGATCCCGCAGGTGCCCACCCGCGATGGCCTCAAGGCCACGGCCCGGTGGTATCGCGACAACCGCTGGATCTAGCGTCGGGTCAGGGTTCCGTAGGGATTGACCGCAGCGCCATTGATGCGGATTTCGTAGTGCAGGTGCGGCCCGGTCGACAGGCCGGTCGATCCGACATAGCCGATCACTTCGCCGCGCTTGACCGCCTGTCCCGGATAGACCGCCATGCGCGACATATGGGCATAGCGCGATTCGACGCCCTTGCCGTGGTTGACCTCGACCGCGAGGCCATAGCCGCCGCGCCAGCCTGCGCTGTCGACCACGCCGTCCGACGTGGCGCGGATCGGCGAGCCGTAAGGCGCGGGCAGGTCCACACCGGAATGACCACGGGTGACGCCGAGCAGGGGGTGCACGCGCATCCCGAACCCGCTCGAGATATAGCTGGCGTTGACGGGCATCCCGGCAGGCAGGGCGCCGCTGCCGACATAGCCCGCCGAACCGCGCTTCGCGGCATTTTCCAGCGCGTCGCGGCGCCGGGTCGAAGCGACGATATCGACCGGGCGGCCGACCAGGTCGAGCGCGCGGCCCACGGTCACGCCGGGGCTGGCCTGTGGCTGAATCTCGTCACCCCAGTCAGCGTCGGCATCCGCGGCATCGAGCGCACTTCCGGTCGGGGCTTCGCGGGCAAGCGCATCGAACGCGCCCAGCAGCAGCCAGGCGGCGATCGCGACGGTCAAGATCCTGCCAGTGCGGGCAGGAACGCCGGTTTTCACCATGCGAAATCCCCTATCCACCGCCCGGCTTCGTGCCGAGTCGTATGGCTACCCGTGAGCGGGGTTATACCGCAGCCAGCCAGCGAATGCGCGCACAATCGCGCGGCGGTGCCAGCGCGGGGCGGGGCAGGTGCCGGGAAAGCCTAGAAAACCGGATCGTAACCGGGGGGAAGGTCGTCCTCTGCCGCGCCCTCGGTGGCGACATGGATGCCGCATTCGGTCTTGTCCCAGCCGCGCCAGCGCCCTGAACGCGGGTCCTCGCCAGCGGCGACCTTGCTGGTGCAGGGCATACAGCCGATCGAGGGATAGCCTTCAGCCACCAGCGGATGCGCGGGTAGCCCGGTGGCTTCGAAATAGGCGACGATCTGATCGCTCGACCAGTCGGCCAGCGGGTTGACCTTGAGACGACCCGCGGCGTCACTGGCATCGAGTTCGAAACGAGGCAGCCCGGTGCGGGTCGCGCTTTGAAAGCCCTTGCGCCCCGTGAACGTGGCGTCGAACCCGGCGAGCGCCCTGGCCAGCGGCTGGACCTTGCGAATCTCGCAGCAGCCGTCGGGATCGTAGGACCAGCGCAGCCCGTTTTCGTCGCGCTTGGCCAGCACTTCGGCATCGGGCGTCAGGTTGATCAGGTTGGTCAGGCCGAGCCGCGCGGCCAGTTCGTCGCGATAGGTAAGGGTTTCGGCGAAGTGCTTGCCCGTATCGAGGAACAGCACCGGCACCGACGGGTCGATGCTGGCGATGAGGTGAAGCAGCACCGCGCTTTCCGCGCCGAAGCTCGATACGACTGTAATCCGTCCGGCAAGACCTTCGTCCAGCACAGCCGCCAGCATTTCGCGCGTCGGCACCCCGGCGAAGCGCGCGTTGAGCGCAGCCACGTCGGCCGCGGTGAAGCGCGGCGCGGTGTCGAGCACGTCGATGCGGCGGGCGGGATCAGCCATTGGCAAGGTCCGGGTGGCGCAGCTTCCAGATTGGCACGGCGCCATCGGCGGCGTTCTGATAGACGTTGGGGTAGCGCGCCAGTGAAGCCTCCAGCACCGCCGGGTCGATCGCCACGTCGGGAGCAAAGCTGTCAAACCCGCAACGGCGCATGAACCAGACCAGATCGACCAGCACGTCGCCGGTAGCCTTCAATTCGCCGGTGTAGCCCGCCTCGCGCAGCATTCGCGCGGTGGAGAAGCCGCGCCCGTCGCGAAAGCGCGGGAAGTCGATTTCGACCAGGCGGACGCGGGAAAGGTGCGGGAACAGCACGGTCACGTCCTCGCCCGCCTCGATGCGAACCGAATCCGCTTCGGGCTGGTCGAAGAAGGCGTCGAGCGAGACGGCAGGTTCGTCTGCCGCCTCGTCATCGCGGAAGCGCAGGGTGTCAGACATAGATCGCCTCCTTGAACCCATCCATGCCCAGGCGGCGATAGGTGTCGATGAACCGCTCGCCCGGTTCGCGCACGGCGCGGTAATGCTCGACCGCGCGTTCGAGGGCATCGACCACGCCCTCCTCGTCGAAACCGGGGCCGGTGATCTTGGCCTGGCTGGTCTCCTCGTCGCCCGAACCGCCGAGCAGGAGCTGGTAATTTTCGGTGCCCTTCCGGTCGACGCCAAGGATGCCGATGTTGCCGGCATGGTGGTGCCCACAGGCGTTGATGCAGCCCGAAATCTTGATCTTGAGCTCTCCGATGTCCTCCTGCCGTTCAAGATCGGCGAAGCGCTCCGCAATGCGCTGCGCGACCGGGATCGAGCGCGCGTTGGCAAGGGTGCAATAGTCGAGCCCGGGGCAGGCGATGATGTCGGTCACCAGGTCGAGGTTGGCGTCGGCCAGACCCGCGGCGCGCAGTTCCTGCCACAGGGTGTGCAGGTCCTGCCTGGCGACGTGCGGCAGAACCAGATTCTGTGCGTGGGTCGCACGGATCTCGCCGAAGCTGAAGCGATCGGCCAGATCGGCGACCAGGTCCATCTGGTCCGCCGAAATGTCGCCGGGGATGCCGCCAACCGGTTTCAGGCTGATGTTGGCGATGGCATAACCGGGCGCCTTGTGCGCCACGGTCTGACGGCGCACCCAGGCGGCAAAGGCCGGATCGGACAGGTCGATCTCCTCGCTCAGTCCGTCAAGGAAGGGCGGCGGGGTGAAATAGGCGGCGATCCGGTCGTATTCGGCCGGAGGAATGTCCTGGCCGAGCGGCAGGAAGTGTTCGAACGCTTCCTCGACCTGCCGGGCGAATTCTTCCTGGCCCAGTTCGTGGACCAGAATCTTCATCCGCTGCTTGTGGATGTTGTCGCGCCGGGCATGGCGGTTCCATACCCGCAGCACCGCCTGGAGATAGCTGAACACCTGCCCGGTCGGGAGGAAATCACGGATCTTGTGAGCGATGAACGGGGTGCGACCCATGCCGCCACCGGCATAGACCTCGAAGCCGATCTCGCCCGCGTCGTTCCTGACGATCCGCAGCGCGAAATCGTGCCAGCGCAGCGCCGCGCGATCGACCGGAGAGGCAATCACCGCGATCTTGAACTTGCGCGGCAAGTAGCTGAACTCAGGCATGAAATTGGTGATCTGGCGGATCGCCTCGGCCCAGGGGCGCGGGTCCATGATCTCGTCGGCGGCGGCCCCGGCGTACTGGTCGGCCGAGACGTTGCGCACGCTTTCGCCGCTGGTCTGGATGGCGTGCATCTCCACCGTGGCCAGCTCGCCCAGGATGTCGGGCGCGTCCTGCAGCTTGATCCAGTTGTACTGGATGTTCTGCCGCGTGGTGAAGTGGCCATAGCCGCGGTCATAGGTTCGCGCGATATGCGCCAGCTTGCGCATCTGCCGCGAATCGAAGGTGCCATAGGGGATCGAAACGCGCAGCATGTAGGCGTGCAACTGCAGGTAGAGCCCGTTCTTGAGCCGCAGCGGCTTGAACTGGTCATCGGTCAGGTGGCCTTCGATCCGGCGCCGGGTCTGGTCGCGGAATTCCTCGACGCGGGCGTCGACCATGGCCTGGTCATATTGGTCGTACTTGTACATCAGATCACCCAGCTTCCGGCATCGGGATCGGCCGGCTTCAGTGTCAGGTCGGGGCGCACGGTCGGGCCGAGCGCGCGGATCCGGTCCTTTATGTGGTCGGGGCGGACGCCCTCGGCATCCTTGACCGCGTCGATCGCATAGCCGCCGTTGACGCGCAGCGCCGCGGTCTCGCGCGCAAGGATCGTATCGGCATGATTGCCGACGTCGACCGCGTCCTCGACGTGGAGCGACCATTGCACGCCGTCCCACCAGGTGACGGCGCCGGTCTTGAGATCGTTTCCGGTCAAAATCTTCACTGCACGGCCTCCAGCGCGAGTTCGCGCAACACTTCTGTTTCCGGTTCGGCGCAAACCTCACCAATCACGATCACCGCCGGGCTCTTGACCTTGCGCGCCGCGACCAGCGCGGGAAGTCCGGCCAGCGATGCGCGCAGCACGCGCATTGTCGGGCGAGTGGCGTTCTCGATCACGGCGACGGGCATTTGCGGGGAAAGTCCGTCGGCGATGAGCTTTTCCGCGATCGCCTCGGCAGTTGCGACGCCCATGTAGATCACCAGCGTCCGGCCGACGCCGGCAAGGCCGGCCCAGTTCTGGTCGGTCAGGCCCTTGCACTGCCCGGCGACGAAGCTGACCACCGAGGCGGCGCGGCGGTGGGTGAGGGGAAGTTGCGCGGCGGCGGCAGCGCCGATCGCGGCGCTGATTCCGGGGACGACTTCAACCGGCACGCCAGCGGCACGGCAAGCCTCGGCCTCCTCGCCGCCGCGTCCGAAGATGAAGGGATCGCCGCCCTTGAGGCGCACCACGTCGCGCCCGGCCAGCGCCTCGCGCACCAGCAGGGCGTTGATCTCCTCCTGCGCCATGGTGTGGCGGGCGCGGTATTTGGCGACCGAGACAAGGCGCGTCGACGGCGAGGCCATGGCCAGGATCGCCGGATCGACCAGTCCGTCGTGGACGATCAGCCCGGCGCGCATGATCAGCCGCGCGGCGCGCAGGGTCAGCAGGTCGGGATCGCCGGGACCGGCGCCAACCAGCCAGACCTTTCCGGGCACAAGGGGGGCAGAACTGCTCATGCTGGCGCAAATGGCTGTCGCGGGCGGCAAAGGCCAGCGACAATGCCTTTGCGGGGGGCTAGGTCAGCTTTCCCCCTCGCCGGTGCGGCCCAGCGCGGGCCAATCCTTCACATGAACATCGCGCTGGGGATAGGGCAGTTGGATGCCGTTTTCGCGGAACAGCACCAGCACCCGCTTGAGCAGGCCCGAGCGGACGTTGCCGATCCCGTCCTCGGGATCATCGACCCATAGCCGCACCTCGCACTGCAGCGAATTGTCGCCGAAGCCGAGCAGCAGCACCGCCGGGGCCGGGAAGGGCAGGACGCGCGGAGTATCGAGCGCGGCCTGGATCATCAGCTTTTCCGCCAGCGCCATGTCGCTGCCATAGCCGATCCCCACCGGCACCTTGATCCGCACGTCGCGTGAGGAATAGGACCAGTTCTCGACCTGATTGATCATCAGGTTCTCGTTGGGGATCAGGAATTCCTTCTTGTCGCGGGTCACCACCGAGACCGCGCGGATGCCGATGCGGCTGACCTGGCCGACCACGCTGTTCTTGCCGTCATTGACCGCGATGACGTCGCCCGGCTTGATCGAGCGGTCCATCAGCAGGATGATCCCGGCGATCAGGTTTCCGAAGGTCTTCTGCAGGCCGAAGCCGACCGCGAGGCCGAAGGCGCCGGAAAAGACCGTCAGTGCAGTCAGGTTGATCCCCAGCAGGTCGAGCCCGATGAAGACCGCCGCCGCCCAGATCGCCAGGCTGGAGAGCTTTTCCGTCAGCGATCGTTGCGCTGCCCCCATCGCGGGGATACGCTCGATCATCTTCACCACCGCGCGGGTCGCGATGCGCGCTGCGACGATCAGCCCGACGACGATCACCACGATTACCAGCGCGGTCCACACCGAAATACGGGTGTGGCCTATGTCGAAGCCCCACGAATCGAGCAGCTTGACGATCTCCGCAATCGTGCGGTGGTGCTCGATGAGGGTGGTCGGAACGTCGGGCTTGATCGCCGGCGCGCTCATGCCGCGGTCCAGGCGGCAAGCCCGCGCGTGAGGTCGGCGATCAGGTCGGCGGGGTCTTCAAGCCCGATCGTCATGCGCACGCCGAAGCGGTCGGCCGGGTCCATGCCCGGCAGCGGCCAGGCCGTGGCGGTGCGCAGCTTGGCCGGATCGATCGGGGTGACCAGGCTTTCGAACCCGCCCCACGAATAGCCGATCCCGAACAGGTGCA
>JAFEEP010000669.1 GCA_018241045.1 Pseudomonadota bacterium
CGAGATCGTTCTTCACGCGTTGGGGCTCCCGAGGTGAGCAAATACTATAGCGGCAGTCACTGCGGCTGGATCGCGGTGATCTGGTTGCCCGGGGCCTGCAGGGTGAACTTCACGTCCTGACCCACCTTGAGCGGCTTGAGCAGTTCCGGCGGCGCCTGGAACGTCATGGTCATCGCAGGCCAGCCCAGCGAGGCGATCGGCCCATGATGGATGGTGACCTTGCCGGACTTGGCATCCAGAGCCTTGATCTGACCAGTGGCTTCGCTGCCGGGCTGCGCTGCTGTTTCCACAGCATGTCCGGTATGACCTTCATGCGAACTGACCTGCGCAGACGCAGGACCCGCCAGTGCCAGCGCCGCAGCAATCCAAAGTACCTTGACCATGTGAACTCCGTAGGAGGGTCTGGCCGGAAATTCCGGGCTCCTGTGGGGGGATACGCATCGGCACCTTCATACCCCTCAACAAAATGCCTGAGGGGTCTGGCATGCCTGGCGCGTAACCCACGTGAGAACCCAATCACGTGATCTGCATCCCATGAAGAAAATTGATCGGCGTCGCCTGCTGCGCAATGCCGCGCTCCTTGGAGGAGGGTTGGTCGCGGCGCGGCTGCCCGCCTGGGGGGCGTCTCCGGCGGCCGGTCTCGCCGCCATGCCGACACTGACGGGCGAGGATCTCAAGCTCACCATCGAGCGGGGCCCGTGGGCCATCGACGGGCGCCGCGGGGGCGCGGTACTGATCAACGGCACCTTGCCTGGGCCGCTGCTGCGCCTGAAGGAAGGCCAGAGGCTGCGCATCGCGGTGGAAAACCGGATGGATGAGGAAACCTCTCTCCACTGGCATGGGATTCTCACGCCAGTCCACATGGATGGGGTCCCCGGGATCAGTTTTCCCGGCATCGCTCCCCACAGCACATTCGTCTACGAGTTTCCGGTCATCCAGAGCGGCACGTACTGGTATCACTCGCACAGCGGGTTCCAGGAACTCGAAGGGATGTTCGCGCCGATCATCATCGACCCGAAGGGTCTGGATCCCGTGGCGTACGACCGCGAGCACGTGGTGATGCTGTCGGACTACAGCTTCGTGCCGCCGGCCCAGGTGCTGAAGAAGCTGAAGCAGGAAGGCGGGGTGTTCAATTACCAGCGCCAGACGCTCGGCGGACTCCCTTCTGGCAGGGACCAGACGTCCCGGGAACGGAGGGCGTGGGCGCGCATGCTCATGGACCCCACGGACATCTCGGATGTCACGGGCGCGGTCCTCAGCTACCTGGTGAACGGGCACGGGCCCCGCGACAACTGGACCGGGCTGTTTAAACGCGGTGAGCGCCTGCGCCTCAGATTCATCAATGCCGGCGCGCAGACGATCTTTAATGTCCGCATTCCGGGACTGACGCTCTCCGTCGTCGCAACGGACGGTCAACTGGGCCGCCCGGTCGAGGTGGATGAGTTCCAGATCGCTAATGCCGAGACCTACGATGTCATCGTCCAGCCCTCAGAGGACAAGGCGTTCACGATCGTCGCCGAGGCGGTGGATCGATCGGGAATGGCCAGGGCGACGCTGGCACCGCGGGTTGGCATGGTGGCGCCAGTGCCGGCGCTGCGCCCGAGGCCGCTGGATCGCATGAAGGACATGGGCATGGACATGTCCGGTATGCCTCACGGCCAGGCAGGCGATGGGGATTCGCACTCCGATCATGCCGGTCACGCGGCCGAGCCCGGCATGTCGCCACCGCCGGTACGTGGCACGGATGTCATGGCGGACATGCCTGGCATGTCGATGTCCATGCTGGATCCGCTCAACGCCCCGCAGGTGAAGCTGGCGCCCGGCGTGCAGATGATCTCCCCGATACCGAAAGACCGGACCGGAGAACCCGGTCAGGGACTTGAGAACGTGGGTCACCGGGTGCTGGTCTATCGGGACCTGGTGGCGCTGGAGCCCAATCCGGATGCGCGCCCTCCCGCGCGGAGCGTCGAAATCCATCTCACCGGCAACATGGAGCGCTTCATCTGGGGCTTCGATGGTCGCAAGTACAGCGAGACCACGGCCCCTTACATGTTCCGCACCGGTGAGCGCGTTCGTGTCACCTTGGTGAACGACACGATGATGTCGCATCCGATCCACCTGCACGGTCACTTCTTCGAGCTTGCACACGGACCCGAGGGGTATCACCCGCGCAAGCACACGATCAACGTCCTTCCCGGCGGCAAAGTGAGCTGGGATTTCACGCCGGAGGCCGGTGACTGGGCGTTCCAC
The DNA here is from genome assembly GCA_018241045.1 of Pseudomonadota bacterium. Lineage (GTDB taxonomy): Bacteria > Pseudomonadota > Alphaproteobacteria > Sphingomonadales > Sphingomonadaceae > Novosphingobium. Next base: position 2,251 of record JAFEEP010000669.1, read on the forward strand.
TGCCACATGTTCATGCACATGGCGGTCGGAATGTTCCAGGTGTTCGCCGTGCGACCGATGCCGGAGAAGGACTCATGAGGCGCAGTGCCGTCATGTGGTTGGCGCCGCTGGCCCTCGCGATAGCAGCTGCGGCGGGCGCAGCGGAAGGCGTCGCAGAGGCCCCCGCCTGGACGGGAGACTACGCCGCGGATCGCTATTTCGATCCCGAAGCGATGCATCACGTCCGGGAGATGGTCAAGGAAGAGATGGGCGGGATGCGCTTTTCCAAGTTCATGCTCAACCTGGCCGAGTTTCAGCCGGCATCCGGTCCTGACGGCTATCGATGGGACGGTGATGCGTGGTTCGGGGGCGACATCCATCGCTTTGTCGTTCGTTCGTCGGGCGAGGGAACAGGAGAGGGCCTCGAGACCGGGGAAGTCCAGGCCTTGTATTCCCGGGCCGTGGGACGCTACACCGACTTGCAGCTGGGGCTGCGCCAGGACATCGAGCCGCACGGCCGGACTTACCTGAGCGTCGGGGCACAACACCTGCTTCCGTATTGGTTCGATCTGGAAGGAGCCCTGTTTCTTTCCACGAAGGGTGAGCTGCTGGCGCGCGCGGAGACAAGCTACGACCTGCGCCTGTTGCAGCGCCTGGTGCTCCAGCCTCGCGTTGAAGTGAATCTTTCGTCCGGGAACAGCGCCGCGACGCGGACCGGCTCGGGTCTCTCGACTGCGGAGGCGGGACTGCGGCTGCGCTATGAGTTCCGGCGCGAGTTTGCGCCCTACGTGGGGGTGTCCTGGGAAAAGAGGTTCGGGAAGACGGCCGATTACTGGGTCGCCGCGGGTGAGTCCAGTCATGCGACGACGTTCGTCGCGGGCCTACGTGCCTGGTTTTGAGTTATGAGTTCACACAAGGAGACGACATGAATACTAGAACACTGGTTGCAATGGCGATGCTGGCCCTGCCGGTAGCCGCAATCGCACACGCGCATCTGGAGAGTTCGGTGCCGGCCAAGGGCAGCACCGTCCAGACCAGCCCTGGGAAGGTCGAGCTCGTCTTCAACGAGCCGGTGGGACTGACGGCCCTCAAGATCCAGAAGAAGGGCGACAGCACCGCGCGCGACCTCACGCCACTGCCGAAGGACGATTCGGTGTACCTGTCGGTGCCGCTGTCAAAGCTGGCTGATGGCGAATATGTCCTGACGTACGCGGGGCTGAGTTCCGATCAGCATGA
>JAFEEP010000066.1 GCA_018241045.1 Pseudomonadota bacterium
CCTCCCTGCCCCCCTGGTCACCCATGTGTTCGGTGAACGCAGCGCCGCCACTGTGGCGCAGGTACCGCTGCTGCGACAGGCGGCATTGCGAGCGCCGGTGCTCAGGCTTTCGGCCATGCCTCTGATCGAGATGCCCAAGTCCGCTCGAAGGATCGCTCTCAACTCGAACGCTGGCATCGCCGACGTTCGCGCCCTGCTCAAACAGGCCGGCGTGAGAGCCACCGTGGGCCAGGCAGGGGGCCCCGGCGTGCTGGCCGCATTCGGGGCCGATGCGGCGCTGGAGAAAGCGCTGGCACCATACGGAGCCAAGTTGGCCGGCGAGGTCGCACTGAACATTGCCAGGGACTCCTGGGCCAAGGGTGTGATCTACGATGCACTCGTTCGCGCGCTCTGCAGGGAGCTGCCTCTGTTCGCACGGTTGCATGGCCGTGGCCACAGCCTCTCGGTGTCACGTCCGAACAGCGAGCTCCCCAGGGAGCTGGCCCAGGCCAGACGTGAGCTGCTGTCGCGCTTGAAAACTGCGTATGGGTCCGAGTTAACTGGTCCGGTCCCAGGTACTTCCGGCAAATACTCCGAAGGTCTTTCAATCCGGCTGGAGCAGGCCGACGACCGCTGGTGGGCCGTGTTTGAACCGGCGACCTTCATTGACCTCAACCATCGCGCACCTGATGCCGATCCCCCTCAATCGAACGCCGAATGGCGTAAGGCCGAAGATTGGCGCAGGGAGCGCTGGGTGCAGAAGTACAACCACCGCTGGTCCGCGATCCTCGATGCGTGGGTGGAGTTGCTGACGCATGCCCAAGGTCCCCGACGCAGCGCCTACGGCTTGGCCGCGGAGACGGGTATCGATGCGGTGTTCGAGCTGGGCGCCGAGACCGCACGCAGCAGGCCAGCGCACGACCACGATTTCTTCCATGTGCCGCGGGGGCAACGATGAGTGTCGAGAAGCCGCTCCCGATCAATCTGCCTGCCTTCACGCTGCTGGAGGAACCCGAACTGGCCTTCGCGTCTGGAAACCCCAAGGCCCGCCATCGACACCCCCTATTGGGACTGTCGCGCTTTGGCGCGTTCGACCAGGCATCGTATCGACACTACAGCCAGGACCTTCGCGTCGCGTACGTGGGCCCCAGGTCAGGTGCTGCGCTGGTGCGCGACATGCGGGAGAGCCTGCGTGGACCGCAACGCAATACCGACAACAACAGCTACGCACAAGCCTATCCGGGATTCGAAAGCCTGTTCGGGGTGGACTTGCTCAGTGCCGACAAGCAGGCCCATGTCGTGTGGCCAGAGGAGCTGTACGACCTCGGTCAGGGCGACACGGTCAGCGAGCGGGTACGTGCCGCGCTCCATCACGCACTTAGGCGCCTTGAGGCGGCGCGCGCCCAGTTTGACGTGGCGCTGGTGTACTTTCCCGATCGATGGCTTCCGCATCTTCGAACCAAAGAGTTCGATGCACACGACGAACTCAAGGCACTGGGGGCTCAGTTGGGCATTCCAACCCAAGTCATCAACGACAAATCGCTGAAGTTCGGCAACTGGGGCGCACGCGCGTGGCGGCTGTCCGTGGCGCTGTATGCCAAGGCCGGCGGGACGCCCTGGAAGCTGGCGCCGATCGAGGGCATTCCCGAGGACACCGCCTACATCGGGCTGGCCTATGCCATCCGCCGATCCTCGGACGAAGCCCACTATGTGACCTGCTGCTCGCAGGTCTTCGACATGGAAGGAGGCGGCATGCAGTTCATCGCCTTCGAAGCGAATGACGCCATTGCCGACGAAGCGGAGGCACGACGCAACCCCTTTCTATCGCAAGCTGACATGCGGGCGGTCCTCACGCGCAGCGTCCGGCTCTACCTTGAAGGACATGCGGGCCGCGTCCCGCGTCGCCTTGTGATCCACAAGACTACCGCCTTTACTGAAGGCGAGCTCAAGGGAGTGCAGGACGCGACGCAGTCGATCCCGGAAGTCGAGTGCATCGAAATTGGCTCGAGTTCGGCATGGCGAGGGGTCTGGATGGTCGAGGCACCAGGCAAGCAACCCAGCGTCCAGCCAGCGCGCTTTCCGGTTCCGCGCGGCACCCTGGTCATGACCTCGGGCAACGCGGCCCTCCTCTGGCTTGCCGGCAATGCACCGTCGGCTGTCGGCGGCAGGGACTATTTCCAGGGAGGCAAGAGCATCCCGAAACCCATTGTTCTCCGCCGTCACATGGGGCGCGGCCCCTTTGAACTCCTGGCTTCCGAAGCCATGGCGCTGGCGAAGATGGACTGGAACAACGATGCGCTGTACGACCCCCTGCCGGTGACAATCATGTACTCGCAACGGCTGTCGCGCACCATCTCCAATGTGCCCAGCCTGCCCGCGCACAGCTACCCCTATCGGCTGTTCATGTAAGAACCTACAATCATGCGCAAGGCGCCCGCCGTACTTGCACGCGAGTAGAAACAGGCTCTTCTTCCATCGTCATCGATCTCCCTTCCGGGCCTCGTCGTCGGGGACTTAAACGCGTGCGTCTGCCCCGACGCGGCGAGGTGAACCGAAAGGAAGACGCATGATGTTCA
>JAFEEP010000067.1 GCA_018241045.1 Pseudomonadota bacterium
CAGCGCGCGGGCGATCTCGCCAAGGCGGGCGAACTGTCCTACGGCAAGATCCCCGACCTGGAGAAGCAGTTGGCCGAGGCCCAGGGCCAGGCCGAAAACGCGCTGCTGCGCGAGGAAGTGACCGCCGACGACATCGCCGCCGTGGTCAGCCGCTGGACCGGGGTTCCGGTCGACCGGATGATGGAAGGCGAGCGCGAGAAGCTGCTCAAGATGGAGGAAGCCATCGGCGCGCGGGTGATCGGCCAGCAGGACGCGGTGATTGCCGTGTCCAAGGCCGTGCGCCGTGCGCGGGCCGGTCTGCAAGACCCCAACCGGCCTTTGGGTTCGTTCCTGTTCCTCGGCCCCACGGGCGTCGGCAAGACCGAGCTGACCAAGGCGCTGGCTGGCTTCCTGTTCGACGATGACAATGCGATGGTCCGTATCGATATGTCGGAGTTCATGGAAAAGCACGCGGTCAGCCGCCTGATCGGCGCGCCTCCGGGCTATGTCGGCTATGACGAGGGCGGGGTGCTGACCGAAGCGGTGCGCCGCCGCCCCTATCAGGTCGTGCTGTTCGATGAGGTCGAGAAGGCCCACCCCGACGTGTTCAACGTCCTGCTCCAGGTGCTTGACGACGGGCGCCTGACCGATGGGCAGGGCCGGGTGGTGGACTTTACCAACACCTTGATCATCCTGACCAGCAACCTTGGCAGCCAGTATCTTGCCAACCTTGAGGAGGGGCAGACGGTCGAGAGCGTCGAGCCGCAGGTGATGGAAGTCGTCCGGGCGCATTTCCGCCCCGAATTCCTCAACCGGCTCGACGAGATCATCCTGTTCCACCGCCTTGGCCAGGACCACATGGGGCCGATCGTAGAGATCCAGGTGGCGCGGGTGGCCAAGCTGCTCAAGGATCGCAAGATCACGCTCGACCTGACCGATGCGGCCAAGCGCTGGCTGGGCCGGGTCGGCTACGATCCGATCTACGGCGCACGCCCCCTGAAGCGCGCGGTCCAGCGTTACCTGCAGGATCCGTTGGCCGAAAAGCTGCTGGCGGGCGAGATCCCCGATGGCAGCACGGTGAAGATCGACGAAGGCGATGGGGCGCTGGCGATGAAGGTCGAATAGGGGAGCCGCTCACGGCAAAATGAATGGGGCGGGAATCCTTCGATTCCCGCCCCCTTTTGTTTTGGCATTCCGGTCGTGGTTACTTGCCCATCTTGACCTTGACCCCGGCGTAGAAATACCGGCCCACCGCGCTGATCGGATAGTTGAGCGATCCGATGTCGGGCTTCTGGTCGAACAGGTTGCGCACGCCGCCGAAGAATTCGAAGTCGTCGTTGACGTCGACCCCGACATTGATGTCGTGCTGCCAGCGCGGCTTGAGCTTCAGGTACTGCGGTGCGACGATGTCCGGATCGGTCGCCACGGTCTGCCGCTTGTAGCGATAGACCTTCGAGAAGTAGTCGATGCCATAGCTGACCTTCACCCGGCCCATCTTCCAGCCGAGATCGACCGAAGCCTGATACTTGGGGGCGTAAGGCTGTTCGGAGGAATCAACCGGCGGTGATCCGGGGATCGGGATGAAGGTCAGCTTGTTGAGGTAGTTGCCGACCATGTGGACCGAGAACGTGCCCAGCCGTTCGGTCGGGATGCGATAATCGAGCATCACGTCGAGCCCGGCGGTGCGGAAGTTCGCTACGTTGACCGGGCCGACCTCGAACCCGGTGATGAAGCCCGCGTTCTGCCCGCCGTTCTGCCGGGTGATCGCCGCGCAATACTGATTGGCCAGCGTCGGCTGGTCGACGCAGAGGTCGGCCACGGTCTGCGCGTCAACTGTGTTGATCGCGTTTTCGATGCGGATGTCATACCAGTCTGCTGTGAGAACCAGGCGCGGGATGAAGCGCGGCTGGAGGACAACGCCTGCAGTCCAGGTCTTGGCAGCTTCCTGCTTGACGTTCGGATTGCCGCCAGAATAGCCCGGAATGTTGACGCTGCGAGTGTCGTTGTAAGCCCCCGGATTGGCGACGCCGAGCCCGCTCAGCAGAGTCTGGCAATTGGCGACGCGATATTGCGTGCCATGTATCAGATAGGACTGGCCGCACGGATCGTCGATGAATTCGAACGTCTGTGAGCGAGCCCCATAAAGTTCGCCGATATTTGGCGCACGTACAGCGCGCGACCAGGTGCCGCGGAAGGCGATATCCCGAACCGGCGCCCAGGTGCCGCCAAGCTTCCAGGCCGTGGTGTTGCCGATGCTTGAATAATGCGAATAGCGCAGTGCGCCTTCCAGTTCGAGCCGGTGGAAGAACGGCCGGTCGGAGAGCAACGGCACGGCGACTTCGCCGAAGGCTTCCCATACGTCGAACTTGCCCGTGGTATTCCCCAGCACGTTAGTGAAGGTCAACCCCTGCTGGGCCAGCGGATCGGCGACAAAGCTGCTGGTTTCCTTGCGGTATTCACCGCCGATCGCAAAGCCGACCGGACCGCCCGGCAGCTTGAAGAACCCGCCCGTGTCGCCGGTGATCGACGCGTTGACCACATTCTGCGTCAGGCGCGAACGGTCGGTCGTATCGGTCTTGATCCAGTCAAGCGCGGCCTGCGAATTGAGCCCTTCGCCGAACAGGTTCAGCGGCAGGCACTGGCCCGGCGTAAAGGTGGTCGGCGGGATTTCGTTGCGGGTGTAGTTGTAGGGCTGATTCGGGGTCCAGGTCGGATCGAGATTGACCCGGCAGGTGATCCCGTTCGGCCCCTGGACCGCGTCGATTGCGGCATAGTAGCGATCGGTCAGGATATCGCCGATGTAGTGGCTGGTGATCTTGGCGCGGCCATAGACCCACGACACATCATATTTCAGGTGGTCGCTCAGGCTGCCCTTGGCGCCGACAACCGTGCGGATCGTCTCGCGGGTGATATCCTCACCGCGCTGGCCGAGATCGAAGTTGTCGCGATTGACCATAACCCCACCCAGCGCCGGGTCGATGAACGGACGTACCGCTGCAGGGATGAAGGGATTGTCCTCGGGAATGACCAGATAGTAGTCGAAGCTTGGCTGGCCAAGCGAATAGGACTTGGTCTTGGCATATTTCGCTTCGGCATAGAGCGTCAGCGCGGGGCTGACATCGAAATGCGCGAGCCCGTTGAAGACATCGCGGCGGATTTGCGGCAAGAGGTCGTTGCCATAGTCGGAAACGAGGGTCCCTGAGCCGCCCTGCTGATAATAATCAGGAACGAAGGTTCCGCGATCATAGACCGCTCCGTTGGCGCCATAGAAATCAGGAATACCATCCCAGTCGACGTCGATTCCGCCCGCGCGCGAGGTGTCGTTGTAACGAATGTTGTTGAGCGGGATGTAGTCGGGATCGCCGCCGCTCGCGTCAGGGCTGGCTTCGGTCTCGCCCGCGTTGCGGTAGAACCCGATCCGATTCGTGCCGGTCATCCAGTCGCGATCGCGGGTTTGCAGGCGGTCTTCCTCGCCGTGTTCCCAGGCGATCGCGATGTTGCCGCGTCCATCGGCAAAATTGTGCCCGGCAGTCAGCGAGATGAGGCGCTGTCCGGCATCGCCGTGGCCCGAGATGCCCGCCTGTGCACGGCCGGTGATGCCGGAGAAGTTCTTCTTCATGATGAAGTTGACCACGCCCGAAACGCCGTCAGCGCCATAGACCGCCGACGCGCCCCCGGTCGAAACCTCGACCCGTTCGATCAGGTCGCTGGGGATCGTATTGATGTCGACCGACTGCGTGCCGTCGACCGCGGCTACCTGTCGGCGGCCGTCGATCAGCACCAGGGTGCGATCGGCGCCAAGATTGCGCAGATCGAGCAGGTTGAGGCCGGTGGTTCCGATGTTGGCGCGGTCACCGCTGTTGTCATACGAGCTTTGCGAGCCGGCCAGCGCGGGAATGCTCTTGAGATAGTCGGTCAGGTTTGTCGTGCCGGAATCGGTGATCTGTTCGCTCGACACAGTGACCAGCGGGTTGGGCACGTTCGCTTCGGGTCGGGCGATGCGCGACCCGGTGACCACGATCTCGTTCGATTGCTGGTCCGCCGTCGTTTCGGCAGTTTGCGCGATTGCAGCCGTCGCCCAAAGGCCGCTGGCCATCGCCGCGGTGCCCAGGATCGTCGTGTTGCGTAAAAGACTCTTGAGAGAGACGGTCATTATGACAATGCTCCAATTTTGTAGGGTTGGCCCGCAGCAAAATGCAGCCCAGACGCATAATTTTCGCGGCTTTGTGCCAGCGAGAATGGGGGGCGATAACAACGCGCTTCGACCAAGCTCAAGGCTGGGCTGGCCTATTTGCACATTTTCCCCCGAAGGCATGGCTATTTGGCAACAATGTTACCGCCATTTTCCAAAGACAATCGAGTGCAGGCGGCGAAGGTTGTCGCCGCGCCTTGACGGGACGGAAGCCCGGGAGGCCGGGACTGGGCTTCCTCTCGCCGCCAAGGGGGACCGCTTCGGCGTTGTTTTCACCGTCTCCCCCATTCGTCGCATTGTCTGATTGACCTCGCGGGACGCGCGCTTTAATCGTTCGATTAAATACCCTTCCCCGCAGGAGTCGAAGCCATGCCTACCGCCTATATCGTCGATGCCGTTCGCACTGCCGGGGGGCGCCGGGGCGGGCGTCTGGCGGGGGTTCATCCGGTCGATCTTGCTGCGACCACGCTTGACGCGCTGGTGGCGCGCACCGGGGTCGATCCATCGGCGATCGAGGACGTGATCATGGGCTGCGTCAGCCAGGGCGGGCAGCAAGCCAACCAGGTCGGGCGCAACGCGGTGCTCGCCGCCAAGCTGCTGCCGCAATCGGTTCCCGCCGTGACGATCGACCGTCAGTGCGGCTCATCTCAGCAGGCGATCCAGTTCGCCGCGCAGGCGGTGATGAGCGGCACCCAGGACGTGGTCATCGCCGCCGGGGTCGAAAGCATGACCCGGGTGCCGATGGGCTCCACCACCATGCTGTTCATGAAGGAAGGGTTGGGCGCCTCGCGCTCGCCGGGGCTTGAGGAAAAATACCCCGGGCCAGGCTGGACCCAGTTCGCCGGGGCTGAGATGATCGTCCAGAAGCACGGCTTCACCAAGGACCAGCTCGACCGCTTTGCCTTGCTGAGCCACCAGCGCGCCAGGGCAGCGACCGAGGCCGGGGCCTTCAAGGACGAGATCATTCCGATCGAGATCGAGACGCCCGAAGGCAAGGCGCTGCACACGGTTGACGAGGGCATCCGCTTCGACGCCACGCTGGAAGGGATCGCCGGAGTCAAGCTGCTGAGCGAAGGCGGCTCGATCACGGCCGCCTCATCGAGCCAGATCTGCGATGGATCGTCGGCCGCGCTGGTCGTCTCGGAGGAGGCGCTCAAGCGCTACAACCTCACCCCGATGGCGCGGATCCACACCCTGGCGGTGACCGCGGGCGATCCGGTGATCATGCTGGAGGAACCGCTGTTCGCCACCGACCGGGCGCTGGCCAAGGCGGGCCTGTCGATCAACGATATCGACCTTTACGAAGTCAACGAGGCCTTCGCCTCGGTGCCGATGGCCTGGCTCAAGCACACCGGGGCTGACCCGGACAAGCTCAACGTCAACGGCGGGGCGATCGCGCTGGGCCACCCGCTCGGCGCATCGGGCACGAAGTTGATGAGCACGCTGCTTCATGCGCTCAAGGCGCGGGGCAAGAAGTATGGGCTGCAGACGATGTGCGAAGGCGGCGGCGTCGCCAACGTCACGATCGTCGAGATGATGTAACTTTCAAGGGGAAAACCATTCCCCGTTCGTGTCGAGCGAAGGCGAGACACGGCATAGGCACCGCCAGCGTCCCTCGCCTTCGCTCGGGACCGATGGACACAGATGAAGGAACAGATGGATGAAGCTTGATAACACGGTTGCCGCGGTCGTTACCGGCGCTGCTTCGGGCCTTGGCGCCGCCACCGCGCGCGCGCTTGCCGCCAAGGGCGTCAAAGTCGCGGTGTTCGACCTGCAGGAGGAAAAGGGCAAGGCCGTTGCCGCCGAGATCGGCGGGATCTTCTGCGAATGCAACGTCACCGATGACGCATCGGTCGACGCCGCCTTCGCCAAGGCGCGCGAAGCTCACGGGCAGGAGCGCATCCTCGTCAACTGCGCGGGGACCGGCAACGCGATCAAGACCGCCAGCCGCTCAAAGGAAGACGGATCGATCAAGCACTTCCCGCTTGATGCCTTCAACTGGATTATTCAGATCAACCTGGTCGGCACCTTCCGCTGCATCGCCAAGTCGGCAGCCGGGATGATGACGCTGGAGCCGCAGGCCGATGGCGATCGCGGCGCGATCGTCAACACCGCTTCGGTCGCGGCCGAGGACGGCCAGATCGGCCAGGCCGCCTATTCCGCCTCCAAGGGCGGCGTGGTCGGCATGACCCTGCCGATCGCGCGCGACCTGTCGGGCGAGGCGATCCGGGTGAACACCATCCTGCCGGGCATCTTCAACACCCCGCTGCTCGCCGCCGCGCCGCAGCCGGTCAAGGATGCGCTCGGTGCTTCGGTGCCGTTCCCCAAGCGCCTTGGTGATCCGGAGGAATATGCCAAGCTGGCCATGTGCATGATCGAGAACGGCTATTTCAACGGCGAGGATGTGCGCCTCGATGGCGCGATCCGCATGGCGCCGCGCTAAGCGACGAAAGGGCCAGGGGCGGCGCAAGGACGCCGCCCCGGTCCACGATTGGAGAGGCAGATGGGTTACACGCAGATCGCGCTTGATATCAGCGAAGGCATTGCCACGCTGACGCTCAATCGTCCCGAAAAGATGAACGCCTTTACCCGCGTGATGATGGCCGAGGTGATCGACGCCATTGATCGCACCGATGCGGACGACGCGGTGCGGGCGGTGATCTTTACCGGAGCGGGCGATCGGGCGTTCTGCGCAGGTGCGGACCTGACCCCGGACGATGGCCGCGCGGTGTTTTCCGATTCCTCGCCGGTCGAGGATCTGTCCGATCCGCGGGTGCGCGACGGCGGCGGGCTGCTGACGCTACGGCTGTTCCAGTCAAAGAAGCCGCTGATTTCCGCCTGCAATGGCGCGGCGGTGGGCGTGGGCGTGACCATGCAATTGCCGATGGACATTCGCCTTGCCAGCGACAACGCCCGTTATGGCTTCGTCTTCGCGCGGCGCGGGATCGTGCCCGAGGCCTGCTCGAGCTGGTTCCTGCCCCGCATCGTCGGGATTCCGCAGGCGCTGGAATGGTGCATGACCGGGCGGATCTTTGATGCCCAGGAAGCTTTGCGCGGCGGGCTGGTTCGCTCGGTCCATCCGCAGGGCGAACTGATCGACGCGGCGCGCGGCCTGGCGCGCGAGATTGCAGACAACACCTCCGCCGTGTCGGTGGCAATGACCCGGGCGATGCTGTGGCGCCTTCCCTCCGGCGCGCATCCGATCGACGCGCACCGGGTCGACAGCCGGGCGATCTATCGGCTGTCCAAGGGAATTGACGCTACGGAAGGTGTGCAAAGCTTCCTCGAAAAGCGCCCGCCGGTCTTTCCGGGACGCGTTTCCGCCGATATGCCGAATTTTTACCCTTGGTGGGGTGAGGAGCCACCGTACGCATGAGCAAGGCCACCCAACGCATCGAACCCGACGCGCCTCCGGGTGCGCGCGAACAGTTGCTGGAAACGGCCTCGACCATCATGCGCGAGGGCGACATCGTCGATATCTCGCTGTCCGAACTGTCGCTGCGCTCGGGGCTCAATTCGGCGCTGGTGAAATACTACTTCGGCAACAAGGCGGGGCTGCTCAAGGCGCTGCTCGATCGCGACATGAAGGACATCGTGGATTCGGTCGATGCGCTGCTGGCCAAGGACTGGGACCCCGAAACGCGCCTGCGCCGCCATGTCAGCGCGATGGTCGATACCTATTACAACACGCCTTATCTCAACCGCCTGCTGATGCGGCTGGTGCGCGAAAGCGATGACGAGGAGGCGCAGCGCATCGCCGACAACTACCTCGCCCCGCTGCATCGCGCCTATGAAAAGCTGATCCGCGAAGGGGTGCGCCAAGGGGTGTTCCGCGACGTCGACCCGCAACTGTTCTATTTCACCGCGACCGGGGCGGCGGACCGCTTCTTCTCGGCCCGGCTGGTGCTCAAGCACTGCTTCGACACCGATACCCTGACCGAGGAACTGCGCGACGCCTATCGCGTCCACTGCATCGACTTCATCATGTCGGGCGTCCTCAAGCATCCATGAGTGCGCCCTGGCACATCGGGGTGATCGGCGGATCGGGGCTCGCCGCCGGGATCGGGATCGAGAACGCGCAGGAGATCGAGGTTTCCAGCCCCTTCGGCACCGCCTCCGGCCCGGTCACCACCGGCACGCTCGGCGGGGTGCGGGTGACGTTCCTCGCCCGCCACGGCGTCGGCCATCGCCTGCCGCCGGGCGACATTGACTACCGCGCCAATATCGACGTCTTGAAGCGTTGCGGGGTGACTGACCTTGTTGCGCTGTCGGCGGTCGGCTCGCTCAATGAGGCAATGGCCCCGGGGCACCTCGTCGCGGTCGACCAGTTGATCGACTGCACGCGTGGCCGGGCCGCCAGCTTCTTCGGTCCCGGCCTCGTTGCCCATGTCAGCCTGGCCGATCCGGTCTGCCCACGCCTCACTGCGGCGCTGATCAAGGCAGCGGGCGGCGAGGGGACGGAGGTTCACGGCGCGGGAACCTATGTGGCGATCGATGGGCCGCAGTTTTCGACCCGTGCCGAAAGCCGCCTCTACCGATCATGGGGCGCCGACGTGATCGGAATGACCGCCATGCCAGAAGCGCGCCTCGCGCGCGAAGCGGAACTGCCCTATGCCCTGCTCGGCATGGTCACCGATTACGATTCCTGGCGTGAGGGCGAGGCGGGCGTCGATGCTGCAGCCGTACTCGATGTGATGCACCGCAACGTCGAACTGGCGCAGCGGGTGGTGCGGCGCTTCGCCGCCACGCTGCCCAAGTCGCGCGCTGCCAGCCCGATCGACCGCTCGCTGGATCACGCGATCATGACCGCCCCTGCCCAGCGCGACCGGGTGCTGGCGGCCAAGTTGCAGGCGGTTGCCGGGCGGGTGCAGGGATGAGCGGGGAGATCGTCCTTTATGACTACTGGCGCTCCTCCGCCGCCTACCGGGTGCGCATCGCGCTCAACCTCAAGGGGCTGGCCTATCGCTCGGTGCCGGTCGACCTGACCAGGGGCGAGCAGGGCGCGGCGGACTATCGGGCGCTCAACCCGCAGGGCCTGGTCCCGGCGCTGCTGGTCGATGGACTGCTGCTGACGCAGAGCCTGGCGATCATCGACTATCTTGACGTCGCCCATGCCGCGCCGCGCCTGGTCCCCGCCGATCCGGCCGCGCGCGCGCAGACCCTGGCCCGCGCGCTGGTGATCGCTGCCGACGTCCACCCGATCGACAACCTGCGCGTCCTTAACTATCTGCGCCGCGAACTGGGCGCTGATGACGAGGCAGTGAACCGCTGGTATCACCACTGGATCGCCGAAGGGTTCGACGCACTTGAAGCGGGCGCGCCGGAACGGGGCCTGATGGGCGGCGCGGCGCCTGACCTTGCGGACATCTGCCTCGTCCCGCAGATGGCCAATGCCCGGCGCTTCAA
>JAFEEP010000068.1 GCA_018241045.1 Pseudomonadota bacterium
CATCGACCCCGCCCCAGCTCTCGGCGACCTCATCCACGAAGGCCTTCACACCCGGCGTGTCGGTCACATCCACCGCGTGCGCGATGACCGCCCGGGCCTGCTGTGCAAGCTCCCTGCCAGTCTCTTCGACCGCTTCGGGAGTGCGTGCGCAGATCGCAACGCGCGCACCTTCCGCGGCGAAGGCACGCGCGATCGCACGCCCGATGCCGCGTGAGGCGCCGGTTACGATTACGCGCCGGTTGCTAAGGTCGATGTTCATGTCGTGTCTCCTGTCGTTTGCCTGCCGCGGCGCCCGCTTACATGCGCTCGATGATCGTCGCGGTGCCCATGCCGCCCGCGCAGCAGATCGCCTGCAGGCCGTAGCGCGCGTCACGCCGTTCCAGTTCGTGCAGCAGCGAGGTCATGATGCGCGAGCCGCTTCCGCCGAGCGGATGCCCGAGGGCGATCGCTCCGCCATTGACGTTGAGCCGGTCATGCGACACACCGAGCTCCTTCATCCATACCATCGGCACCGGCGCGAACGCCTCGTTGACCTCGAACAGATCAATGCCCTCGACATTCAACCCGGCCTGGGCGAGCACCTTCCGGGTTGCGGCAATCGGCCCGGTCAGCATCAGCGTCGGGTCGGAGCCGACCGTGGTGAAGGCGCGGATGCGCGCACGGGGTTTGACGCCGAGCCGGTCGACCGCCTCTGCGGACATCAGCAGCAGCACCGCGGCACCGTCGGAAATCTGCGACGAATTGCCGGCGGTCATCTTGCCGTTGTCGCGAAAGCTGGTCTTCAACGTGGCAAGCTTCTCGGCACTGGTGCCGGGGCGAATCGTTTCGTCAGCGGCGAAGACTTCCGGCGCGGGCTCGACGTAGTCCCGATCCTTGAGCGCGGCGACAGGCACCGGCGCGATCTCCTTGCGGAAATATCCCGCTTCGGCCGCGGCTGCGGCGCGGCGGTGACTCTCCACCGCGAAGGCGTCGAGTTGGGCGCGGGTCAATTCCCATTTGTCAGCGACCCGTTCGGCCGCCTCACCCTGGCTGGTCAGCTCGTAGCGCTCGGAAGCCAGCCAGCCGAAGGGATCGCCGTAGATTTCGCGGTTGCCGCCCATGCGCACGCGGCTCATGTTCTCGGCACCGCCCGCCACGACGACCTGCGCCGATCCGGCGGCGATCAGTCCTGCGGCGACGTGTACCGCGGCCTCACCGGAGCCGCACTTGCGGTCGATCGTGAGGCCGGGAATCGTATCCGGCCAGCCGGCCCCCAGCAGGGAGGTGCGCGCAATGTTCGCGGATTGCTCGCCGACCTGAGTGACGCAGCCGAAGATGACGTCGTCCACCTCGCCCGCCGAGATGCCCGCGCGCTCGACCACGGCGTTGAGGACGTGGGCGCCGAGGTGGTCCGCGCGTACGCCGGCCAGACTCCCCCGGTACTTGCCGACCGGCGTGCGGACGGCCTCGACTATGAAGACATCGCTCATAGATTGCTCGCCTTCAGGCCCGAGCCCGGAACGCGCTGGCCAGTCTCGTCATACTTGTATACTCCGTGCCCGGTCTTGCGCCCGTAGCGGCCGGCCGCCACCATCTTGATGATCAGCGGGCAGGGACGGAACTTCTCGCCGAGCGTCGAATGGAGGTAGCGCAGCACCGACAGGCGCGTATCCCAACCGGTCAGGTCACCCAGCTCGAGCGGCCCCATCGGGTGGTTGAAACCCATCCGCAGCGCGGTGTCGATGTCCTCGGCGCTGGCAGTGCCTTCCTGCAGCATCCACATCGCTTCGTTCCCCAGCATCGCGGACATGCGGCTGGTCGTCAGGCCGGGGGACTCATTCACCAGGATCGAGGTCTTGCCGATCGCGTCGCACCATTCGCGGCTTGTCGCGACGGTGGCTTCGTCGGTCGCGATACCGAGCACCAGCTCGACGAGCTTCATCTTGTGCACCGGGTTGAAAAAGTGCATGCCGATGACGCGCTCGGGACACGGCACCGACGCTGCAATCTCGGTGACGCTGAGCGCCGATGTGTTGGTCGCGATCACCGCGTTCGCGGCCAGTACGGGAACCGCCTCGCCCAACACCGCCTTCTTGACCGCGAGATTCTCCGAGACGGTCTCGACCAGGAGGTGAGCCCCCTCGGCAGCCTGTTTCAATGAGGTATTCGTGGAAAGCCGCGCCTTGGCGGCGTCGGCCACATCCACGACGAGCTTTCCGAGCTTCACGCCACCATCGAGGATGCCGTGAATGCTCTTCTCCGCCTTGGCGAGTGCGTCGGCGCTGGTATCCACCAGTTGCGTCGCGAAGCCGCTGCTCGCGAACGCATGGGCGATGCCGGTGCCCATCAGACCGGCGCCGACCACCACAACCTTGTGATTCTTGTCGAGCATTTGTCTTGCCTCCTTGCTCAGACGCCGGGTTTGGGCCCGACGACGTTCGTGATCGTTCCGATCCCCTCGATTCCGGCTTCGACGACGTCGCCGGGATTGAGGAATCGGCCTGTACCCTGGCCCACGCCGGCCGGCGATCCGGTAAACAGGATGTCGCCGGGCGCGAAACTGGAACGCTCTTCGACGAACTTCACCAGTTGCGCGACGTTCCACGTCATCTCGCCGGTATTGCCGTCCTGGCGCGTCTCGCCGTTCACCTTCAGGGTCAGTCGCAGTTTCGGGCTCCCCTCCGGGAACTCGTCGCGCGTCACAATCCACGGACCCACTCCGGTGCTGCGGTCCTGGCTTTTCGCCGCGAAGAGATCCATGCCGATGCCGGCCGGACCGCTGCGCTGCAGGTCGCGCGCCGATACATCGTTGCCCACGGCATAGCCGAGAACGCTGGCGAGCGGGTCTTCCGGGTCGACCGGCACCTCCCCCACGATGACGACGAGTTCGACCTCGTGATCGAGTTCGTTCGTCAGCGGCGGATAACGGATCGGATCATTGGCACCGATCAGGGCGCCGTATGCCTTGAGGAAGGCGATCGGCTGCGGGGGAGACTTCAGGCCGAAGTC
>JAFEEP010000069.1 GCA_018241045.1 Pseudomonadota bacterium
GACATAGAAATTGCCGTGATAGGCCAGCGCGGTCGGGACGACGTGCCCGGCATAGGCCGAAACGTCGATCACCCGGCTGATAGCGCCGCTGGTGGTGATCCGGTCGATCTCGCCGTGGTTGGGTTCCACGGCATAGAGTGACCCGCGCACCGCGACCATCGAATACCAGGTGCCGTCAGGTTCGAAATCGTCGGGCTCGATCACCTGGGTCGGGTGGGCCTGCTGATAGGCGCTGAGGTTGGCGATCAGCGTTGCGGTGTGATCGGAATTGATCCGCACAACGCCATTGGGCAGCGAGGTAACCCCGTGCGAGCAGCCCGCTCCGGACAGCAGCGCATAGAGGGTATTGCCGATGAACGCGACGTCGGCAACGCCACTGCGCAGGCTGCCCAGCGCCGGGCTGGTCTGGCTTGACGGCAGCGTGTCTATCACGGTCGTGACGGTGCCGTGCGGATCGATCATCGAGATGCGCCCGCCCGTCTCGCTCCCGGTATAGGGGCCGACCGCGGGGACGACCTGATCGCATTGCCCGGCGGTCGAATTGCTGCCGCCCGGTCCGGCCTCGGCAACGTAAAGATTGCCGTCCGGCCCGAACTTGAGTCCGCGCGGACTGTTGAGGCCGGTTGCGAAGTCCGACACTTCGGGCAGGTCGGAGGCAAGGGCCGCGGTGGCGGTCAGGGGAGCGCCCAGGGCTAGTGTCGAGGCGAAGGCGGCGGCTGAAGCAGTCGCGGTGAAGGTGTGCTTGATGTGCATGGTCAACCTCATTGATCACGAGGAAACGGAGCCAATCATTCAGCGACCCGTTATTTTCTTCGCAACCACGGGTGTCGTTCCGCACAAACAGCGGTCAAATAGCGCAACAGTTCAGCGGACGCGCCGATTTGGGGAATGCGGCTGGCTCAATTCAAAATGAGCGGGGCATCCTTTCCGGCGCGCGGGAACCTACGCCGGTTTGAACAATTGTCAATTGCGAGGCAATTGCAGGCGATAGCGCCCGTCCCGGATCACCGCAGGACGTTGAGCGCGGGGCGCGCCGGAAGGTCGCCGTGATCGTCGGTGCCCAGATCGGCCCGGTCTCGCCATTCCAGTTCCTTGGGGCCGAGCGGGCGGCCATCGTGGGCGTGGATCCCGATCGGGGCGATCGGCTGGCCATCGCGCGCGTCGCACAGCACCGGGTTCGACGGCACCCCGACGCCGTACTTCTCGCCCCACTGGCGTAGCGCGAGCATGGCAGGGAGCAGGTCGAGGCCCTTTTCGGTCAGGCGATATTCAATCTTGCGGCGATCGTCGGGCAGCGGTTCGCGCTTCATGATGCCGTGTTCAACCAGCCGGGCGAGGCGGTTCGACAGGATGTTGCGGGCAATGCCCAGGACGCCGAGAAATTCCTCGAAATGGTGAAGCCCGTTGAACGCCGCGCGCAGGATCATGAACGACCAGCGCTCACCCATTACCTCCAGCGCGGTCGGCAGGCCGCAGCTCTGGTCGTTGAGCGGTTCGTGAAGCTTTCCCATTGGCGATCCTCTTGCTTGCACACAGCCTAGACCAATCGTGCTTCGGGTTGCACAAAAAAATCTTTGCTGCGATGCACAGTTTCCAGTTGCAACTAGAAACCTATACTGATAGGTAGTGATTAGCAACGTAAATCGACACCGCCTCCCTCCCAGGAATGCCGATCCCTGCGTGCCGACACGAAAAAGGGGAAGAACCATGATTACCCAGACTCACAGCCCGCTTCCGCGCCTTCTGCTTGCCGCCGGACTTGCCATGGCCGGCACCCTCGCCAGCTTCGGCGTCACCGTCACCCCGGCTCACGCCGGCGCCTCCACCGCCTATTCGGCCACCCTTGCCACCGGGCTCGAAGCCCCGGCGCGAAAGGTCGTCAACGGCGTGCTGTGGAATTGCAACGGCGCGGCTTGCGCTGGTGCGATCGACGGCGCGCGGCCCGTCAACACCTGCCGCCAGGTCGTCAAGGCCTTCGGCAACGTCACCCGTTTCGCCACCCCCAAGGGCGATCTTGGCGCTGAGGATCTTCAGCGCTGCAACGCCGCCTGAAGCGTTATTCAGGCATCCTGACAGCCCCCCAAACTTGAATGGCCTCCGTCTTCGGACGGGGGCCTTTTCTTTATCCGGGGATCAGGCCCATCGCGCGCAGTTCGGCTTCCAGCCTCGCGGCGTCGGTGAAATGGTGTGCGTGCCAGCCGCAAGCCCGCGCGCTTTCCACGTTGGGCAGGCTGTCGTCGACGAACAACATGGTCTCCGGCGCATGGCCGAACCGCTTTGCAGCGAGAGCAAAGATCGCCGGATCGGGCTTGGCCAGCTTCTCCTCGCCCGAAACGACGATCGAACGGAAGCGTTCGTGCAAGGGGAAGATCGGGGCGAACCCGGCCCAGGTATCGGCGCCGAAGTTGGTGATCGCGTAGAGCGGCACCCCTGCTTCATGCAGCGCCTCGACCAGTTCGGGGCTGCCCGGCACCGGCCCGGGAATCGATTCGTTGAATCGGGCGAACCAGTCGGCGATCAGCGGGGCATGGTCGGGAAACAGCGCGCTGCGTTCGGCGACCAACTCGGCGGCGGGGCGCCCGGCGTCATGCTCGGCGTGCCACGACAGCGGGATGACCTCATCAAGGAAGCGATCGAGGTCCGCCGGATCGGCAAAATGATCGACGAAGGGCAGGCGCCGGTCCCAGCGGACCAGGACATTGCCGACGTCGAACACCACGGCTTCGATTCGCGCGCGCATTGAGGTTCCCCGCTCCAGAAACGGCAGCGGCCCGCCCTCCAGGTGCGGAGGCGGGCCACTCAATCACCGGCCGGCAACCCGGCCAGCCACGGCTGATCAGCCCTGGCGCGCCTTGAAGCGGCGATTGGTCTTGTTGATCACATAGGTCCGACCACGACGGCGGATCACGCGGTTGTCCCGGTGGCGGCCCTTGAGTGACTTGAGGCTGTTGCGAATCTTCATGGTATCCTCGGGCGGCCAGATGCCGCGGAAATTGGAAGTGGCGCCGTTATGGGTGATGGGCGGCGAAGTCAAGGGTGGAGTGAGAGCTGCGCCCTGATCGAGTCATCGTTCCAAACTCCAAGACAGGAGCGGATGGCTACCGTCGGCACGTAATGCATTTTATGCTACCGTTGCCAAATTCTGAGGTCGTGGGGTCTGCTTTCCTTTGATCGCTCGCCAATTTACCGGGCGTGGGGATCGCGGTGAGTCCATTTGAGCTGGTCGGAACGGCCTGCGTAAGTGGTCCAGACACACGGGAGGCTTCGGCTGGAGGGGCGATCGGGACATCCTCCGCTGTCCAGGCAATGAATTCCCTGCCCGCCGGGACTTCTGCGCTGTGGCCGGTTATAAGCCCAGAACCGAGCATCGAAAGAAACACAAATGTCCCCATAGTCGCATCGGCGTTGCCTTCACCTTCTTCGCGATGTTTCCCGGTGATGGGGATTTGCCTTTCACCGATCAGGATATAGTCGAACGCAAGTTCCATTTTTCCTGATTTTCCGAAACCACCCTTTCGAGTTTGCCAGGAAATATGCCCGATGGCACGAGTGCCTCGAGGAACTACGATATAGTCTCGAAATATGACGTTTCGAGACACCGTTAATTCGAACGAGTCTCCTTTCTTTTGGCGGTTGGACTTGGTCGATAGCCCTTCGTTTAATCGGAGCACCACTTGAGTGTTTTGAGGAAGAACCCAACTCGATGTTTGGGCAACTACGACCGGTAGTGGACGATCTTGAGACAATGCCGGGCCCGATAGAACAGAAATCGCCGTAGCGTACCACAGAGCTTTCATCCCGCTCCCCTTCTCTCGAATAAGGAACGTGACCCAAATATTGAAAGCCCGCCAGTAGGAATGTCATCTGCCAAGTGACTATTATGTACGATCAATTTCTACCTAAAGGGGTAGTCAGGCGCGCTGTGCAGATTCAGTTCAATATCGGACCAGCCTTCTGAACGAATATCTGCAACTACTCACTCATCCGGGTCGGTGACCTTGAACGGATCGGTCGGCACCGGCTTGCTGGGCAGCGGCTGGCGCGGCAGGTCCTTGTCGCTGTTGGCGGCCTGAAGCAGCATCGCCGCCATGATCGTCGCCGCCTGGCGCAGGTCGTCGCCGCGCAGGTGGTCGACCGTGTCGAGGTTGGAGTGGTGGACCCGGCTTTCATAATCAAGCGGGTCCTGGATGAACTGGTAGCCGGGAAGGCCAATCGCTTGCATGAAGACGTGGTCGGTGCCGCCGGTCTTGCTGGTCACCACGCGGCTCGCGCCCATGCCGTCGAAGGGGCTGAGCCATTTCTTGAGCATCGGTTCGGCCGCAAGGTTGTTCTCGGCATAGATGCCGCGCACCTTGCCGCCGCCGTTGTCGAGGTTGAAATAGGCCTTGATGTCGCCATAGCCCGGCTTGGGCGTGATCGGCCAGGCGGTGGCCCAGGCCGAATAGGCAGCGATGCCCGACAGTTTGGGATCGACCGGGCGGCTGGCGAGGTGCTGTTCGATATAGGCGCGGCTGCCCAGAAGGCCCTGTTCCTCGCCCGCCCACAGCGCAAAGCGGATCGTGCGGCGCGGCTTCACGCCAAGGCGGGTGAGGATGCGCGCGGCCTCCATCACCACCACGCTGCCTGCGCCGTTGTCCGCCGCGCCGTCGCCCGCGATCCACGAATCGAAGTGCCCGCCGGCCATGACGTAGCCGGCTTTGGGATCGCTGCCGGGAATGTCGGCGAACAGGTTCTCGGCCTGCTGGACCTTGTCGTCGTAGCGCGCGGCCAGGCTCAGTTCGACTTCGGGGGCGGGACCGATCTTGCTGAGGCGGACGAGGCGGCGATAGTCCTCCTGCGCCAGTTCGAAGGCGGGCACCGCCAGCGTTTCGCCGGGGCGATAGTTGTAGCCTTCGCCGTGGACCAGCTTGCCGTCGCGGTAGCTCATCTTGATCTGCGCCAGCGCGCCCTCGGCCTTGAGAAAGCGGCTGAGATCGAGCGGGAAGGTCACCCGCTTGACCCGGCGGTCGGTCGAGGCCGGGTCGAAATCGGGCAGGCTGTACTTGTCAGCCTCGCCGATTTCCTTGTCGTCGAGGCGGCGGAACAGCGGCTTGCTGGGTTCCTGCGTGGCGCCAGGCATCGAGGTGAGGACGATCTTGCCCGCCAGCTTGCCCTTCCATTCCGCCTTCCACAGCTCGAAGCGCGCGGGATTGCCAACGGGCGCGACCACCACGGGTCCGCGCAGCGTGGCATCGGTCGGCGGCGACCAGGCAACCGGGATCACGGTCATGTCGATCGCGCGCGGGCTGACCATCCGCGCCTTGTACGAGTCGATGTTCCAGCCAAGGCCGAAGTCGAACGCTTCGGCGTGGACGTTTTGCAGTCC
>JAFEEP010000006.1 GCA_018241045.1 Pseudomonadota bacterium
CTGATGCTGTCGGCCCGCAAGGAGGCCGGCAAGTTCAGCGAGGGCGTGATCCTTTCCAAGAGCATGGAAGTGCTGTTCCGTGCGGTGCCGCCCAGCCTGTACCTGGCGCTGGCTCAGACCGAGCCAGAGGAGAAGGCCGAGCGTTTCCAGTTGATGCAGCAGTACGGCATCGGCGAACTGGATGCCGCTTTCAAGATCGCCGAGAAGATCGACCGCGCCCGCGGCATCGAGTCGCTTTCGCTCGACGCGTTGGCGTGAAGGAGGGCACGATGCCGCCGCTTCGTTTTGTCCGTTCCCGCCTCTTCCTCGCCGGGCTGCTGATGACCGCGATGCTGCTCACTGCAGCTGTTTGGGCTTTCCTGCATCTGCATGCCGCAAGACCCGACGCACTTCCCGGCCGAGCGGAGTTGCCAGTCGCCACCGCGGCTCATGTCGAGCCTGATTCATCAGCGCCCGCAGGGCCACCTTGGCGCTACGGCCGCGTGGATGCGCGTTTCACGGTGGTCGAGTACGCCGACCTCGAATGCCCGTTCTGCCGCGCGTACTTCGCCGTGCTCAAACGCTGGATCGACCAACATCCCGAGGTCGCCTGGCAATGGCATCACCTGCCGCTATCGATGCACGAGCCCGCGGCATCCACCGACGCGCGCCTGGTCGAGTGTGTCGGTCAGGCCGGCGGCCACGCCGCATTCTGGCAGGCCGTGGAGTGGGTCTATGCCCATACGCGCGGCGACGGGCAGGGCTTGCCCGAGGGGCTGCGCTATCCCGACCTCACGCCCGACGCGCAGCAGTGCCTCGACTCCGAGCGGCCGGATGCGGTGATCCGCGCACAGGCGGCCGAGGCCGCCCAGCAGCACATCGCCGCCACGCCCACGCTGCGCCTGCAGGACCGCCAATCCCGCAAGACGCTGCTGCTGCGCGGGCCGGTCGACGGTGATGCCTTGCTGTCGGCCATCGACCTGCTGGCTGCGGGTGGCGCCGATGCCCCATCAACGAAGGAAATGCCTGCCGAGCCCATCGGCGACATGCCCAGGTAGCCACGATCTTCAAGGCTACGACGCGGCCCGGCCGCGCTGATCGACCCCGTTCGCTTCGCATCCCTCGACGCGAACAGCTGCTGCGCGAGCGGTGGCGGATGCCGCTGTTCCCTTGTTCCCATTCCCATCGTCCCCGGAGGGCTTGCCCTCCCTGGGGTGGGCGTCCTCCCCCTTTATCCCTCGGAGGTTCGCCATGTCTTGCATCGTTACCGACTCCCGCCCGGAGTCGCTCACCCTGATCGCCGCCCAGCACGAGGACTGGATCATCCAGCAGGCCATCACCTTGCTGGAGCACCGGATCTTCAAGGCCGGGGCCTGCCTCTCCAGTCCCGCCGCCGTGCGCGACTACCTGCGTCTGAAGCTCGTCGCCGAGCCCAACGAAGTCTTCGCGGTGGTCTTCATGGACAGCCAGCACCGTGCGCTGGCCTACGAGCCGCTGTTCAAGGGCTCGGTCGACCAGACCTCGGTGTATCCGCGGGTGGTCGTCCAGCGTGCCTTGGCCCTCAACGCCTCGGCATTGATCCTGGCGCACCAGCATCCATCGGGAGTGACCGAGCCCTCGGCCGCCGATCGCGCGCTCACGGAACGGCTGAAAGCCGCCCTGGCCATGGTCGATGTCCGGGTGGTAGATCACTTCATCGTCGGCGAGGGCGCACCGTACTCCTTTGCCGAAGCCGGTCTCCTGTAGCCGCAGTCTGCATCCCACCTCTCCACGCTGTTTCATTCAACCCAGCGTGGGTCCCCGCGGGAGCTCCGGCTCCCGCTTCCTTTCGTGGCTGCCCCAAAGCGGCATGGCTGCAGTGCGCTTTCTTTGTCGCAGCCGAGGCGGCGTTGGCGTTCGATTGGGGCTTCGATCCATTCCCAGGACGCCCGGCATGATGGCTCCCCATTCCATTGTCTATTTGCGGTTGCGCGCCGTCGGCACGGCCCTCGCGTTGTGGGTCGTCGTGTTGTCCGTATTCAGTACGGCGGCTACGGCGGCGGAGGTCCTTGTGATCACCGACAGCGGTCACCCCGTGCGGATGGTGGCCGGTACGCACGTTATCGAACTGGACCTGCCAGCGCGCATTGAGGCCGAGTTGGCCGCCGGCCTGCCGAACGATCCAGCCCAAGCGGCTGGCGTCGTGCAACAGCGCCTGCGCGAGGGCGGGCGAGACCTGCAGCGCCGTGTCGGGCGCGCCTACCAGGACGTTGCGGATGCCTGGGGCCTGGGCATCGCCAAGGTGCCCGCCGTGGTCGTCGATCGGCACTACGTGGTCTATGGCGAGTCGGATGTTGCCCGCGCCGCGGCGCGCATCGAAACCTATCGGAGGACCCAGCCATGATCCACCTGCCGTCAACACCATCGCGCCGCCTGCGCGTGGCGGGGGCCTCTCTGCTGTTGGCCGGCGCAGCTTCGTCTTTTGCCTTGGACACGGCCACCATCGTGACCTCAGCGCTGTCGCCGGATTGCCTGGAGTACCGCGTCGTCGGCATCTGCTACTGGCTGTTCTGCACGCCGTTCGGCTGCTCGGTGCGCACCTCGGTCAAGGTGCGGCATTACGTGCCCGACGCCGTGGTGTCGAGCTACTCGAACACCGGTGAAAACCCCTGGATCGAAGTGCGTCCGATGAGCGTACCCAACCCCACGGCCCGGGCCGGCGGTGACGGCACCACCAACCACGACAACGAAAACAACCTCGCCAAGTTCAAGAACGCCGACGTGATCGGGCATCCCGCCGGTTCGGTGTTCAGCCAGTTTGCCAGCGCATCCGGCTACACCTGCCAGGGCGCGGGCACGGCCTTCATGCCGTACCTGTTGAGCACGTTCGACACGCTGGCCTGGCGCTACAACGTCCCGGAGATGGTGTACCCGGAAGCGTTGATCCCCGGGCTGCGCGAGATCGGCGGCCGCACGACGCTGAACCTGTGGGGCAACGTCTATCCGCGCGGCGGCTTCCTGCACCAGACCGACGACTACAAGAGCGGCGCCGTGGTCGCACAGCGCGCGGGCGACATTGTGACCCGCCGCACTCAGCCGCACGTCTATCAGCCGCTGCTCGCGACCGCGCACGATGGCTACTGGCCCGCCGGCGCGCTCGTGGAGACCGACGCATCGACCGGCAAGTGGCAGGAGCTGACGCCGACGCTCTCGACCACCTGCGCGGTCTTCCCGCACAGCAATACGCGGGTTCAGGCCCAACAGGGTGACTACGCCTGGGCGTTATGGAGGCCCTATGCCTGCTGCCGGCGGCGCGGACAGGTGTTTCTCGGCAGTATCGATTTCATGTGAGGTGATCCGATGAAAGCGCCCATTTCCCGTTTCATTCAACGCGCAAGACCCTACAGGCTGGCCGTCGCACTCGCCTGCGCCTTCACGGCAGCGGTAGGCGTCGCGTGGGCGCAGACCCGAATCGACCCGAGCGGCGTGAGCGTGAACGGCAACGTCATCGGCGACGATGTGCTCTACAGCATCGGCGGCGGCCGGGCCGTGTCCATGGGCGGCGCCGGAAACATGCAAAGCATCGGCGTCGGGATCGGCTGGAACAGCAACCTGATCTGCGGAAACATGAGCATCACGACCACGCTGCAGAACCAGCTCAACGGCATCACCAACGGCTTCCAGTCGATCATGAGCACCGTGATCCAGAACGCCACCAGTGCCGTGGCATCCCTGCCGGCGTTGATCATCCAGCGCGCCGATCCCGGCCTCTACAACCTGCTCACCAACGGCGTTCTGCAGGCTCGCCTGGACTTCGACCGCTCGAAGATGACCTGCCGGGCCATCGCCAACCGGATGGCGGACGTGGCGGGCGGTGAGGCCGGCTGGGACCAGCTCGCCGAGGGCATGGCACTGCGCGATGCGGTCAGCAGCACAGACGCCGTATCGGCGGTCGAGCAGGCCGAGTCGAACAGGGGCAACAACGGCGTGCCCTGGGTCGGCGGCAACAGCGCGGGCGGTTCGGGTCAGGGCTCGATCAAGGTGGTGGGCGACGTGACCCGCGCGGGCTACAACCTGCTAAACGGCCGCAGCGTCACGGACACTTCGTCGATCCCGCGCGCTTCCTGCGGCAACCGGTTGACCTGCCAGACCTGGACCTCGCCCGACGCCGCCGCGGCCTTTGCGACCCGTGTGCTGGGCGAGCGCGAGCAGCGCACCTGCGAGAGCTGCACGAAGACGCAGACCACGCCAGGCGTGGGACTGACGCCGGTGATCCAGGAGGAGTACGAGACCAAGCTGCAGGCGCTACAGGATCTGGTGACGCGTACGAAGCCGACGACGGTGGCAAACCTGGAAGCGGCTGGTAGCAATTCGCTGCCGATCACCCGCGGCGTGATCGAGGCCCTGCGCGACGAGACCGACCAGGATCTCCTGGGCAAGCGGCTGGCCTCGGAAGCTGCACTTTCCAGCGTGCTGGAGAAGGCCTTGCTGTTGCAACGCACACTGCTCACCGGCAAGAAGGAGCCGAACGTCGCCGCCAATGAGCTGGCCACGAAGGCGGTCGATCAGGAGAACAGCGCGCTGGAGCAGGAGATCAACAACCTCAAGACCGAGCTCGAACTGCGGCGCACGCTGGCAGGCAACTCCGCGATGGCGATCATTCAACGGCATAGCACCAGGGCCGGCGGATCGCGCGGCATCTTCGAGGGTGACACGACCCGCGACCGGCTCAAGGAAGTGCAGAAACCACGGGGCACGCCATGAATGGCTGGAACTGCCTGCGGCCGACGTGGCTGCTGAACCGCCGCGTCGCGTCCGGCTTGCTGCGGACATTGCTGTGGGTGCTGCTGGTGGCCTGCGTCGCGGTCGGCGTGAACATCGCCGGCATCCATGTCGTCGGCAGCGTCGACGGCTGGCAGCGTTGGCTCAAGGCCAACCGGGGCTATTTCTTCGCCTGGCGGCTGCTCCTCTATGCGGCGACAGCCTATGGCTGGTGGTGGATGCGCCGCCGCTTGCTCGAGCGCGAGCCCTCGGCCGAGTCTCATCAACGCCTGCGGCGCGTCGAGATCGCGGCCGTGATCACCCTCGCGTTGCTCGAGGCCAGTCAAGTGCTGCGCGCAAGCTGAGGCGGGGAGGACGTCATGACCCTCTACACGACGGACTATCTGGAGTATTACCTGACCCTGGGCGGGTGGATCGTCAACAACGGCATCTGGAACATCCTGGTGGCCAGCGGCGTGTTCGCGCTGCCGTTCGTTGCCATCGTGATCCATGAGTGGCTGCGGGCGCGGGCGGAAGGCGCGGACGAGGGCAATAAGGGCGTGCTGTCCTCGATGCGCATCGAGAACCGCGTTTGGGTGGCGATCGTTGTCATCATGTTCGCCGGCATACCCTTCATTCCGGTCGACCTGAGCACGATCAAATTCGACATCACCCGCTCTGCACAGTGCCAGGTCAGCGTTCCGCAACCCGCCGACACGGGCTGGTCCAACGTCTACACCACGCTCAACAACCAGAGCGCGCTGGTGCCGGTGTGGTGGTTCTTCATGCACGCGCTGTCGAAAGCCGTGACGGGCTCCGCGGTGGCGGCGATTC
>JAFEEP010000070.1 GCA_018241045.1 Pseudomonadota bacterium
GAACGCCATGACGAGTTC
Source organism: Pseudomonadota bacterium (assembly GCA_018241045.1). Lineage (GTDB taxonomy): Bacteria > Pseudomonadota > Alphaproteobacteria > Sphingomonadales > Sphingomonadaceae > Novosphingobium. The sequence continues at coordinate 19 of JAFEEP010000070.1, forward strand.
AACGAAGTCAAGGCTGTCGGCGCCCAGATCATCCATGAAGCTGGCATCTTCGGTGACCTTGTCGGCCTCGACGCCGAGGTGCTCGACGACGATCTTCTTAACGCGGTCGGCGGTGTCGCTCATGGATATGTCCCTTCGTGAACGGCAGATAAACAGGTGTTGCCAAGCGCCCTAGAGAACGGCGCGGGCGCTGGCAAGGGGGTGCGCCCAATTACCCCTTGGGTGGTTCAACGATACGTATGTGCAGTTCGCGAAGCTGCTTGGGTTCGGCCAGAGACGGCGCCCCCATCAGCAGGTCTTCGGCGCGCTGGTTCATCGGGAACAGCGTGATTTCGCGCAGGTTCTGTACGCCGCACAGCAGCATGACCATGCGGTCGACCCCGGCGGCCATGCCCCCGTGCGGCGGCGCGCCGTACTGGAAGGCGCGGTACATCCCGCCAAAGCGCTCCTCGACGTCGGCCTGGCTCAGGCCGGTCAGCTCGAAGGCCTTGACCATCAGGTCGGGATGCTGGTTGCGGATCGATCCCGAGGCGAGTTCGTAGCCGTTGCAGACCATGTCGTACTGGTAGGCCTTGATCGTCAGTGGGTCCTGGCTTTCCAGCGCTTCCAGCCCGCCCTGCGGCATCGAGAACGGGTTGTGCGCGAAGTCGACCTTCTTGTTCTCGTCATCCCATTCGTAGAACGGGAAGTCGATGATCCAGCAGAAGCGGAAGGCGTCCTGCTCGATCAGGTCGAGCTGCTCGCCCACGCGGCTACGCGCCGCCCCGGCCAGCTTGGCGGCCTGGGCTTCGTTGCCGGCGGCGAAGAACGCACCGTCATCGGGCCCAAGGCCCAGCGCATCCCACAGCGCGGCCATCTTGTCCTCGCCGTGGTTCTTGGCGATCGGGCCGCCGAACACCCCGCCCTTGCGGGTAGCATAGCCGAGCCCCGCATGACCCTCGCTGCGGGCCCATTCGTTCATGTCGTCGAAGAACTTGCGCGACAGACCGGCAGTGTTCGGCGCCGGGATCAGCCGCACCACCCCGCCCCCGCCGACGATCTTCTCGAACAGGCCGAAGCCCGACGAGATGAACTCGCCCGTCACGTCGCGGACGATCAGCGGGTTGCGCAGGTCCGGCTTGTCAGTGCCGTAGTCGAGCATCGCCTGGGCATAGGGGATGCGCGGGAACTCGCCCGCCGGGGTAACCTTGCGGCCCTCGGCGAAGTCTTCGAATATCCCGGCCATGACCGGTTCCATCGTCTCCCACACTTCTTCCTGGGTGACGAAGCTCATTTCGAGGTCGAGCTGGTAGAACTCGCCTGGCAAGCGGTCGGCCCGCGGGTCTTCATCGCGGAAGCAGGGGGCGATCTGGAAATAGCGGTCGAAGCCCGCGACCATCAGCAACTGCTTGTACTGTTGCGGAGCCTGCGGAAGGGCGAAGAACTTGCCCGCGTGAATCCGGCTTGGCACCAGGAAGTCGCGCGCGCCTTCGGGACTGGAAGCGGTGAGGATCGGGGTCGAATATTCGGTGAAGCCGATCGCCTCCATCCGCCGCCGGGTGGCGGAAATGATCTGGGTGCGCTTGACGATGTTGGCGTGCAGCGTCTCGCGCCGCAGGTCGAGGAAGCGATAGCGCAGGCGCACGTCCTCGGGATATTCCTGCTCGCCCGCCACCGGCAGCGGCAGTTCCTCTGCCCGGCTGAGCACGGTGGCGCCGCGGGCATAGACCTCGATCTCGCCGGTCGGCAGGTTGGGGTTCACCGTCCCGGCGCTGCGCGCCTTGACCTCGCCATCAATGGTGACGACCGATTCAACCCGCAGACCTTCGAGGATCGGCAGCGCCGGGCTGTCGACATCGGCGACGATCTGCGTCAGGCCATAGTGATCGCGCAGGTCGACGAACAGCACGCCGCCGTGATCGCGCTTGCGATGGACCCAGCCCGACAGGCGGACCGTCTGGCCGACTTCGGCGGCGGTGAGCGCACCGCAGGTGTGCGTACGATAAATATGCATCGAAACTCTTTCCAAGCGGCCCACTTTGATGCAGGGGCGAAAGCGCGGCTAACAGGCGATAGCCGCAGATTTGTCAAGCCGAGGGACCGCACGGACCCACCTGAAGAAAAGTAAAATGACGATACATCCGTTGATTACCACATCCGCCGCGCTTGCGGATTTGTGCGCCCGACTCGCCAAGGCTGATTTCGTGTGCGTCGACACCGAATTCATGCGCGAGAACACCTACTGGCCCGAACTGTGCCTGATCCAGATCGCCGACGAGCATGAAGCCGCGGCGATCGACCCGCTGGCCAAGGACATTGACCTGTCCCCGCTGCTCGACCTGCTGGTTGACAACGAGGACGTGCTCAAGGTGTTCCACGCCGGGGGTCAGGACGTTGAAATCATTTACAACCTGACCGGGCGCACCCCGCATCCGATCTTCGACACCCAGATCGCGATGATGGCAATCAGCCAGAGCGAGCAGATCGGCTATTCCAACCTGGTCGAATCCTGGCAAGGCATCCAGATCGACAAGGGCGCGCGCTTTACCGACTGGTCGCGCCGTCCGCTGACCGAGCGCCAGATCGAATATGCCATCGGCGACGTGACCCACCTGGCGAAGATTTTTCCCAAGATTCTTGCCCGCCTCAAGAAGACCGGGCGCGGGGTCTGGCTCAACATCGAGATGGAAAAGCTCGCCGATCCGGCAGGTTATCGTAACGATCCGACGCAGTCGTGGCTGCGGATCAAGGCCGCCGGACGCAACCCGGCCATGCTTGGTCGACTGAAGGCAATCGCCCAGTGGCGCGAGCTCGAGGCGCAGGACAAGAACATCCCGCGCGGCCGCATCGCCCGCGACGAAACCCTCGCCGATATCGCCAGCCATCCGCCCAGGAAGCAGGAAGACCTGGCCAAGGTGCGTGGCCTTTCCCCCGGTTGGAAGGACAACGAGATCGGCAAGCGGCTGATGGCGGCAATCGAGGGCGCAAAGCCGATGAGCGATGCCGAACTGCCCCCGCGCACCCCGCGCGGGGCGCCGCTGGGCAAGGAAGGCGCGCTGGTTGCCGACCTGCTCAAGCTGCTGCTCAAGATCCGCAGCCGCGAGATCGACGTCGCTGCCCGCCTGCTGGCGCGCAGCGAGGATCTCGAACTGCTCGCCGCCGGGGTGCGCGAACTGCCGTTGCTCGACGGCTGGCGCTACGAGGTGTTCGGCCACGATGCGCTCGATCTGGTCGAGGGCAAGCTCGCCTTCGCCGTGGTCCATGGCAAGCTCAAGATGACGCGGGTGGAAGAGGCGCCGAAATCAGAGGCTGCCGAGTAGGATGAGCAGCTATCTGCCCACGCTCAAGCAGCTGCAATACCTTGTGGCGCTGCATGAGCATGGGCATTTCGGCCGCGCCGCCGATGCCTGTTTCGTCTCGCAATCGACCCTCTCGGCGGGCCTGCGCGATCTTGAAACGCTGCTGGGCGTCACCCTGGTCGAGCGGACCAAGCGCGCGGTGCGGTTTACCCCGCTGGGCAATCAGGTCGTCGCCAAGGCCCACCGCTTGCTGCGCGAGGCCGAGGAGCTGTCCGACATGGTCCAGTCCGCTGGACAGCCGCTGTCCGGCGAAGTGCGGATGAGCGTGATCCCGACGATCGCCCCGTTCCTGCTGCCCCGGATGCTGCCGCGCCTGCGCCGCGAGCGGCCGCAACTCAAGCTATACCTGCGTGAGGAAACCAGTGCGGCGGCGATCGAATCACTGCATCATGGGCGCAGCGACTGCGTGCTGCTTGCCCTGCCCTTCCCGACTGGTGAGGTCGAAAAGGAAGTGATCGAGCTCGACGCGCTGTGGGTCGCCTTCCCCAAGGATGACCCGCGCGATCCGCCCGAGGAGATCAATCCCGACCTCATCGACGAGCATCGCCTGCTGCTGCTCGAGGATGGTCATTGCCTCAAGGAACATGCCCTCGCCGCCTGCAACCGCCCCGAATTGCGCGCCAGCGCGACGATGATCGGCACCAGCCTGCACACTTTGGTCCAGATGGTCGACAACGGGCTCGGCCTGACCATGCTGCCGGAAATGGCGCTCGACGCCGGAATTTTGAACGGTACCGATGTTGTCGCCCGGCCGCTGAGAAGCGATAGCGCCAACCGCGAAATCGCTCTGGTCTGGCGCAAGAATTCACCGCGCAGCGACGAATTCAGATTGCTCGCCGAGGAACTACGCGCGGGATAGCTCGCCGGAAGGAACCCGCATGACGCAGGGCAAGATGTCCCATCCCAACCTTCTGCCAGCATCGACCCGCGTGGCGACGCCGTGGAAGAACGGCGGCGGACGAACCTGGGAAATCGCCGCCTTTCCGCCCGGTTCGGGGCTGGACGACTTCGGCTGGCGGATCAGCACCGCCGAAGTCGAGGCGGCTGGTCCGTTTTCCGCCTTCCCCCATGTCGATCGAATCCTGACGGTTCTGGAGGGACGGTTGGAACTGCGACGCGATGATGACGGCGAAAGCATTTTGCTCGAAGTCGGACAAAGCCACGCCTTTCCGGGCGATGTGGCGATTGTCGGGCACCCGCTTGGTGGCCCGGTTCGCGATCTCAACGTCATGGTCCGGCGCGGGGCGTGGACGGCTGCGGTTTCGACCAGCCGCCCCCCGCAAATGCCAGGGACCACGGTCATTGCCATCGCCAGCCAGTCGGGCGGCGGCCTCGATGCGCTGGATGCGGTTCACCTGATAGATGGAGCGGTGCTGCCCGGCGATTTCACCGGCTATTTCATCAGCCTGCGCTACGTCTAATCCATGTGCTTGAGGCCGACCCGCAGGTAATCCCAGCCGGTGATCACCGTCAGCACCGCAGCGCCCCACAGCGTGGTCAGACCGACGGTATGCGGCACGTTGATCGCGAGACCGCCCACAGTCATGTTCCACCACGGCAAGGCATTGCCAAGAATCAGCGCGCCCAGGCTGATCATCTGGAAGGTGGTCTTCCACTTGGCGAGGCGGCTGACCGGGACCGAGACCTGCAAGCCGCCCAGAAACTCGCGCAGGCCCGACACCGCGATCTCGCGCGCGAGGATGATCAGCCCGGCGATCACGTGCATGTCACCCACGAACGGCCCACGCAGCACGCCTTGCGCGGCAAGGACGAGGATCACCGTGGCGACCATGATCTTGTCGGCGATGGGATCGAGGAAAATGCCCAGCTTGCTCACTGTGCCGCTCGATCGGGCGAGGTAGCCGTCGAAGTAATCGGTGATTCCCATCAGGCAATAGAGCCCGAAGGCAAGCAGATAGCCCCAGGCCCAGTCCGGCCACCACAGCAGGAAGGCCAGCAGCGGCAAGGTGACGATCCGCGACAAGGTCAGGATGTTGGGCAACGACAGCATCGTCGCCCA
>JAFEEP010000071.1 GCA_018241045.1 Pseudomonadota bacterium
AAACAGGCGATGGCGTTGGTGGTTGTGTGGCGCGGAATTCCTTGGCTTGCAGCGCCATCTACCTTTTCGGCTTGCTGGCATGGAGTCGAGCTATCCGCGCAACTCTGCCATTTGATGAGCCGTCGCCTGGAACTGGCACTACGCCAATGTTGTGCAAACCCCGCCAGGGTTCGATCCCGGCCAAGCGCAGCCTGGCGCAGTCTCGGCGACGCGGTCCGGAGATTTTCCGGTCATGCCACGAAACGCCGTTTTGTGCTTCCCCGGCAAGACCCGGCGCATCTTCGCCCGGTCGGTCGATATTCCGCGCCTTGCCGACAAGGTCGAATACGACCGCCGCTTCATGTCCGAAAGGGGCATCATGCGGACATGGCTATCGCCTTGGCGCTCGCCTACTTCGCCAGCGAGCATCTGACGCTTGGCTTTACCGGGCAAGGGCAGTTGGATGGCATCTGGTGACACACTATCTAGCAGACATGACTGACGTAATTCGCGCAACCGATGATGACCTTGCAACCGTCCTTAGCTGGCTCGAAGCCGAGTATGAAGAGGACGGCGGCACAGGCTTCTGGTGCAACCGTCAGGTCATTGAAGAATCGCACCGCGAGCGCGACGATCTTTACGTGGTTCGACGTGACGGCGAAGCTGTCTCGTTTCAGGTTGGCGAGTATGCGCCGTCCATCACGTCCACCCGCAAAGACGCTCGCGGCAGGGGTTATGCCACCGCCCTGCTCCATGCCGGGATAGAGCGCGCCCGCCGCGACGATGTGAACCTGCTCGACATTGAGTGTTCGCCGCGCGAGTCATGGGAGTTCTGGCAGAAACGCGGCTTCGAGCGATATGGCGACATGTCGCAATGGGGTGGGATTACAGCCCGCATGGTTTTGCCGAAGCGGTTCGACTTGCCGCCCGGCCTGCCGCGCGCGATCGTTCGCGTTGCATTTTTCTCGGAAGATGCAAAATATCGCGAAGGCATTGAGCCGCTGGCCGATCACGTGGTTGAAGGCGCGGTCTTGGTCGAGGGCGAATGCCAGCTTCCGCACCGAGTCATAGCCATCAAAGATGACTGCAAGCGCGGCGACATGGTTGTGCAGATCGAAGTCGATGGCCGCGAGATTTACCGGGATAAGGCCAAGTATCCCGAAGCGACGGCGGTTGGCATCATGAATGACTATCGCAGCGGTGCGTTCTATATCGACAAGGTGCTGGGTGCGTAATGGTCGATCACGTCGATCCGACGCGACGCAGCAAAATCATGGCGAGTGTTGGCACCAAGGACACGAAGCCGGAACTGATCGTTCGGCGGCACTTGCATCGGCTCGGCTACCGCTATCGCCTTCATCGCCGCGATTTACCCGGTTCGCCGGACCTCGTATTCCCCTCGTTGATGAAAGTCATCTTCGTGCATGGATGCTACTGGCACGGTCACGAATGCCGGTGGGGAAAGCTGCCGAAGTCGAACGAAACCTATTGGCAAGAGAAGATACGAGCCAACCGTGAACGCGATGCGCGGAACGCCGCTGACCTGCTCGCCCTCGGCTGGGACGTTTACACGGTCTGGCAATGTGAACTGCGAGATCGAGAGCCAACCCTAGATCGGATTGTGGAATATCTCGGCTCTCGCTGAATTGACGGTGGCATTCGAGACTCGCCTTGCATAAACAGGTGTTCTCTAATCGTTCAACTCGCGGGACCGCCATGCCACGACCAATCGGAATCGACCTATTTGCTGGTGCAGGCGGTATGAGTTTGGGTTTCGAGCAGGCTGGATTCGACGTTGTGGCTGCGGTCGAGATCGACCCGATTCATTGCTCTACCCACAAGTTCAACTTTCCCGACTGCACGGTTATCCCGAAGTCGGTGACGGACGTTACCGGCGCAGAAATCCGCGAAAAGGCGAAGCTGGGCGACAAGAAGGTTCATGTCGTCTTCGGCGGTGCGCCTTGCCAAGGCTTCTCGCTCATCGGCCAGCGCGCGCTCGACGATCCGCGCAACTCCCTCGTCCGCGACTTCGTGCGCATCGTCCATGAACTCGAAGCCAGCTACTTCGTGTTCGAGAACGTCAAAGGGCTGACGCTAGGAAAGCATCGAAAGTTTCTCGAAGAAGTCATCGAGGCATTCGAGAACGGCGGCGAATATCGCGTCGTGCTGAAGGAGCAGGTTTTGAACGCGGCGGACTACGGCGTTCCGCAAAATCGCCATCGCCTGTTTTTGATGGGCGCGCGCAAAGGCTGCGCACTGCCGCAGTATCCCGAACGCTTGAGCCACGCCGCTGGCACAACGAACTGCGGCTCGCCGGATGGCCCAACCTGTGAAGATGCGCTTGGCGATTTGCCCGACGCAGAGCAGTTCAAGTCGCTCTGGAACGGTGACGAGGTGTCGACGACGAAATGGGGCGATCCAAGTCCCTATGCCCAAGAGCTTCGCTGCATGACGAACGACGCGTGGCATTTCGGGCATCCGCGCGACTGGAACCCGTCATTGCTCACGTCGAGTCTGTTGACCGATCACACCGAAATTTCGCGGCGGCGCTTCCGCAGCACCGAAGGTGGCAATGTCGAGCCTATCTCGCGCTTCTTCAAGCTGGCATCGGATGGCGTGTCGAACACCCTACGCGCTGGCACGGATGCTGCGCGCGGCGCTTTCACCAGCCCCAGGCCGATCCACTACAAATACGACCGCTGTGTCACCGTGCGCGAAATGGCGCGGCTTCACGGCTACCCTGACTGGTTCCGGTTCCATGAGACGAAGTGGCACGGTGCCCGCCAGATCGGCAATTCCGTGCCGCCTCCGTTGGCGCGAGCAGTCGCCGGGAAGGTGATTGAAGCACTGGGCGTCGAACCGACACGACCGACTGAAAGCCTGACGCTTGGCAAGGCGACTCTCCTGCGAATGGACATGTCGCAAGCCTGCGAATTTTTTGAGATCGAGAATCCGATCAAGGCGCGCGACCGCAAGAGCGGCGCGCGGAAACGCAAGCAGTCGGAAATCGAGGCGGCGCTTACTGCAACAACAGCTTGAAGCGGCGCACCTGCGCGAACTCGATGTCGTCGATGTCGGTCGCAGGGGTGAACTCGACGATCCAGATCGTATTTTCATTGTCGCGCCAGAGACCGAGACTGCGGACTTTAAGGCCGCTGACCAAAGGCTTTTCGGCGCCATAAGTGTTTAGGTTCAGCGCCTGCGACCATGACAACTTGTCCTGTCCGCCCTTGCCGGAAATCGGCACGATGACGCGCTCTGCGCCAGCCTGTCCCGCCTGAACTTCATCGACTTCAATCTGGCCATAGCTGACCGTGGTGCGGTGATGGCCCTGAATGGGCCAAGCGGTGAAGCCAAGAAAACGCTGGATAAGTTGGTTGTTGCGGACCCGCGTGAACACGGCTTGCTCATCGTTGCCAAGCAGGCTGGCGACGAAAGGCGGCGTCTGGTCAATTTCAGGCTCGATGTCCGGTGCGCTAAAAGGGAGGTCTGCGGGAAGATCGATGATGTTCGGTCGTCGGGTCTTGCGGAAGCGGTAGCTTCCCTTGCCGTTTTGCAACCAGGTCAAGTGGCCGCACTGTTCACATTCCGCAGGCAGCGCGCGCCGTGCGTCGTAGCTATACTTGATGTCGGGCACGTTCGCGACGGACTTGTCGATCCAGCCTGCCTTGACAGCGCGCTTC
>JAFEEP010000072.1 GCA_018241045.1 Pseudomonadota bacterium
CAGCGGATCGCCGACGGGGTTGATCGCCGCGCCGCGATCACGCTTGCGCCGCCGTTCGGGCCGGGGGGCGAGCGCAATCATCACCGCCGCCTCGCCCTTCAATACGGCCTTGGCATCACCACCCAGCGCCAGCCCGCCGTGTTCGGTAGAGATCAGGCTGCCGCGCGCCTGCAGCGCGCGGACCAGCGGGCGGAGCAGGTGCGCCTCCTCGCCCGGGACGATCCCGAACACGCTCAGCCGATCATGCCCGCGCTGGCTGATGCGCTCATCGCTGGCCCCGGTCAGCACCTTCTCGATATGGCCGAAACCATAGCTCTGCCCGGTGCGATAGACCGCCGACAATAGCTTCTGCGCCAGAGTGGTCGCATCGACTATTCCCGGCGCCTCAAGGCAGTTGTCGCAGTTGCCGCAATTCCCGGGTGGGCTTTCGCCGAAATGGCGCAGCAATAGCGCGCGGCGGCATCCGGCGGTCTCGACCAGTCCGGCCATGGCGTCGATCCGCGCCGCTTCTCCCGCACGGCGGCTCTCCTCGACCTCACCCAGGCGGTGGCGGGCGCGGGCGAAGTCCTCCGCCGCCCATAGCATCAGCGCGACCGAGGCATCGCCGTCGCGCCCGGCGCGGCCGGTTTCCTGATAATAGGATTCGATCGACTTGGGCACCCCGGCATGAGCGACGAAGCGCACGTCGGGCTTGTCGATCCCCATCCCGAAGGCCACCGTGGCGACCATCACCATGTCTTCGCTGGCGACGAAGGCGGCCTGGTTGGCGGCGCGCACCTCTGCCGGAAGCCCGGCGTGATAAGGCAGCACCGGCCGCCCGGTCGCCGCGGCAAGCTTTACCGCCAGATCCTCGGTCCGCTTGCGGGTTGGGGCATAGACGATGCCTGGCCCCGGCTGCTCGACCATCAGCGCGGTGAGCTGGCGGGTGATCGAATCGCGGTGGCGCACCACATAACGGATGTTGGGCCGGTCGAACCCGGCGACGATCAGGCCGTCGGTCGGAATGCCAAGCTGGGCCAGCACATCGGCGCGGGTATGCGCGTCGGCGGTGGCGGTCAGGGCGAGGCGCGGGACCGTCGGGAAGGCATCCATCAGCGGGCGCAGCAGGCGATAGTCGGGGCGGAAATCGTGCCCCCATTCGGAGACGCAATGCGCCTCGTCGATCGCGAACAGGCTGACCTGTGCCTTGCCCAGAAGTTCCCGGAAATGCGGTTGGCTGGCCCGCTCGGGCGCAACATAGAGCAGATCGAGATCGCCTGCGCGGAAGCGGTCGATCGCCGCCTCGCGATATTCCTCGCCATCAGCACTGGTCAGGCTGGCGGCGCGGATGCCGTTGGCCTCGGCGCTGCGCAACTGGTCGTGCATCAGCGCGATCAGCGGGGAAATGACCACGCAGGTTCCGGGCAGGACCACGGCGGGTAGCTGGTAAGTCAGGCTCTTGCCCGCGCCGGTCGGCATCACCGCCAGCGTGCTTTCCCCGGCCATGACCCGGCCGACCACCTTCTCCTGCACCCCGCGAAAAGCGGAGAAGCCGAAGGTGGCATGAAGCTGGTCGATCAGGTCGGGGGCGATCACGCTGGATCGCCTAGCCCGGTCCCCGGTATTGTGAAAGCCCGTCGTGCCGATCAGGCAAACACGTCGGTCAGATCGCCTGAAGTTGCGCCTTCCTTGGCGAGGCGGCAGTCGAGGTAGATCGAGGTGACCAGCGCGTTGACGAACATCCCCGCTGCCCAGCCATAGATCAGGCTGACCAGGTAGAACATTGGCGACAGGGCCTGTCCGCTCAGCAACAGGGTGGTCGATCCCATGATCATGCCGCCGAAGATCAGCATCGGGATGTAGAGGATGATCAGCGCGACGATCAGCGTGCCGAAGATCGCCCAGCGATAGCCCTTGGTCAGCGCCCGGCTGCGCCCGAAGCTGTCGATCACCCCGCGCCCTTCGCCGACCAGCGCAGGAAGCGAAGCGCTCCACATCGTGATCAGGATCAGGCCGGGAACGAGAAACAGCACCCAGCCAAGGGCGACGCCAAGCCCCCACAGGATAAGCAGGCCCAGCCCGGGCAGGAACTTGGCCAGCCCGAACGAGAAGCATTCGCCCACAGAAACGGGCGCGCCGCGGTCCACCGCCAGAAAGCCATAAATCGAGCCGGTATAGACCACGACACCCAGCACCAGGCTGACCACGGCGGTCAGCCAATACCAGGCCGAGGAGAAGATCGCGAGCGGCGCCACCGCGCCGATCGCTGCGCTCTGCTGAAATTCCGCGGCGATCTGGCCCTGGAGGCCGAACGAAATCAGGGTGCTGACCACCTGGACTATCAGCATGAACACGCCCACCGTGGGCAAACCTTCACGGACCAGCGTGAACGCGCGCGAAAGCGTTCGACCGAAGTTGTAGTTCTCCATCACCGCGTTCCCCCTTCGTGGTTGGTGCGGTGAAGCTATCCCATTGAAGGAGAAAAGCTAGTCGAGGTTGGGCCTTACCCACCGCTCGGCCTTCGATTCCTCGATTCCCCGCCGCGCGGCATAGTCGGCAAGCTGGTCGCGGCCGATCCGGGCGACGCCGAAGTATTCGGCCTGGGGGTGGGCGAAGTAGAACCCCGATACCGCCGACGTCGGCAGCATGGCGAAGCTTTCGGTCAGGGTCAGCCCAGCGCGCGCTTCGGCGTCGAGCAGGTTGAACAGGATCGGCTTGAGCGAGTGATCGGGGCAGGCAGGATAGCCCGGGGCGGGGCGGATGCCGCGATACTGCTCCTTGATCAGGGCTTCATTGGTAAGCTGCTCGCCCGGAGCATAGCCCCACAGCGTGGTGCGCACGTGCTGGTGCAGCCGTTCGGCAAAAGCCTCTGCGAAGCGATCGGCGAGGGCCTTGAGCAGGATGTCCGAATAGTCGTCATGACCCGCGCGAAAGCGTTCGAGGTGTGGCTCGATCCCGTGGATACCCACGGCAAAGCCACCGATCCAGTCGCCATCCGGGTCGATGAAATCGGCCAGACAATAGTTCGCGCGGTCGCGGCTCTTGCGGATCTGTTGACGCAGGAACGGCAGGCGCAGCGGCGGCACATCGCCCTCAAGATGGAGCAGGACGTCGTCGTCCTCGCGCGCGCAGGGCCAGAACCCGGCGACGCCCTTGGCGGTGAACCACTTTTCCGCGACGATGGTGTCGAGCATGGCCCGCGCGTCGGCATAGAGCGAACGCGCGCTTTCACCGACCACCGGATCGTCAAGGATCGCGGGGAACACACCCGCCAGTTCCCAGGCCCGGAAGAACGGGGTCCAGTCGAAACATTCGACCAGATCGGCCAGCGGCCAGTCGGGGAAGCTGTGCAGCCCGGGCTGTTCGGGCGGCATTGGCTTGTCGCTGAAATCAGCCTTGAACGAATTGTCCCGCGCGTCCGCCAGGCTGAGGAGGACCGACTGGTCCTTGCCCGCGCGCACGTCGCGGACGTGCTGGTATTCCTTCGCCGTCGCCTCGACAAAGCCATCGCGCTGGGTGTCGGACAGAAGCTGGCTGGCAACGCCCACGGCGCGGCTGGCGTCGAGCACGTGAATCACCGGGCCTTCGTAAGCCGGATCGATCCTGAGCGCGGTGTGAACCTTGCTGGTGGTCGCCCCGCCGATCAGCAGCGGCATGGTCATCCCTGCGCGCTGCATCTCCTCGGCCACGGTGACCATCTCGTCGAGGCTTGGGGTGATCAGGCCCGACAGGCCGATCATGTCGACCTGTTCGGTCTGCGCCGTCTCGATGATCTTCGACCAGGGCACCATGACGCCAAGGTCGATCACTTCGTAGCCGTTGCACTGCAGGACCACGCCGACGATGTTCTTGCCGATATCGTGAACGTCACCCTTGACCGTGGCCATCACGATCCGGCCCTTGGCGCGCGCGCCTTCTTCCTTTTCCGCCTCGATGAAGGGGATCAGATGGGCAACCGCCTTCTTCATCACACGCGCGGACTTGACCACCTGGGGCAGGAACATCTTGCCACTGCCGAACAGGTCGCCAACGGTGTTCATCCCGTCCATCAAGGGGCCTTCGATCACCTCGATCGGGCGGCCCCCAGCGGCGGCGATGGATTGGCGAGCTTCTTCGGTATCATCGACGATGTGCGCGTCGATGCCCTTGACCAGCGCGTGCTCAATCCGTCGGACCACTTCCCAGCCGCGCCATTCTTCGGCCTCCTTCTGGGCCTTGGCGTCGGTGCCCTTGTAGCTCTCGGCAAGGGTGATCAGCCGGTCGGTCGCGCCGGGATCGCGATTGAGGATCACATCCTCGCAGGCCTCGCGCAGCTTGGGGTCGATCGTGTCGTAGACGTCGAGTTGCCCGGCGTTGACGATCGCCATGTCGAGCCCGGCGGGAATAGCGTGGTAGAGGAATATCGAGTGCATCGCCCGGCGCACCGGCTCGTTGCCGCGGAACGAGAACGACAGGTTGCTGAGGCCACCCGAAAAGTGGACGTGGGGGCAGCGCTGGCGGATTTCGCGCACTGCCTCGATGAAATCGACAGCGTAATTGTTATGCTCCTCGATTCCGGTCGCCACGGCAAAGACGTTGGGATCGAAGATGATGTCTTCGGGCGGGAAACCGATCCCGGTGAGCAGCGTGTAGGCGCGCTCGCAGATCTCGATCTTGCGCTGTTTGGTATCGGCCTGACCCTGCTCGTCGAAGGCCATGACGACCACCGCCGCGCCATAATCCATGCATTTGCGTGCCTGGGTCAGGAAGGCATCCTCGCCCTCTTTCATCGAGATCGAATTGACGATCGGCTTGCCCGACACGCATTTCAGGCCGGCCTCGATCACGTCCCACTTGGAGCTGTCGATCATCACCGGCACCCGGGCGATATCGGGCTCGGCAGCGATCAGCTTCAAGAAGGTGGTCATGGCGTAGACGGCATCGAGCAGCCCTTCATCCATGTTGACGTCGATCACCTGCGCGCCGTTCTCGACCTGCTGGCGTGCCACTTCAACCGCCTTGGCATAGTCATCGGCCAGAATCAGCTTCTTGAAAGCGGCGCTGCCGGTGACGTTGGTGCGTTCGCCGACATTGACGAAGCGGGCGGCGGATTGGCTAGTCATGGGTGGCTTTCTGTGGAGTCGGCCAGCGGCCGGGCAAGGACGAGATCCTGGTGGTCAGTCTGGCCAACGCGGAACAGCCGTTCGGCCACGGGTTCGAATCCACTCTTCGCGTAGAATGCAAGGGCGCGGTGATTGTGGCGGTAAACGCCCAGCAGGAGGCGCGGATGGCCAGCAGTTTGCGCTTCTGCAATCGACCGTTCCATCAGGGCTGCGGCCAAGCCGGAGCCGTGCCAGCGCGAAAGCACGTAGATGCGCTTCAGCTCGCGATCGCCCGGCTTCATCCCCGGAAGATCGGGGCGCGTGTTGAGCGCGTAACCGATCGGGGCACCAAGCCGGGATTCTGCCAGCCATGCGATCGCGCCGTCGGCAAGATAGTCACGATAGGAGGCGGGCGAATGGGCCTTTGCGCAGTGGGCGACAATGTCCTTGCCTTCGATCACGTCGGCGAATGCTTCGAGGAAAGTCGCCGCACCGACCAGCGCCAAAGCCTCGGCGTCATCAGCCGTGGCGGGCCGGATCGTCCAGTCAAGTGCGCCGTGAATGCCCATTACGCGGCCATGATGAAGGGTTCGAGTCCGGCCAGTCGCGTCTCGACTGGCAGTTCGGGCAACGTGCGCGGGGGCAGCCCTTGCGCCGAACGGGCGATCGCGGCGATATGCGCCGGGGTCGATCCGCAGCACCCGCCCAGCACGTTGACCTGACCCGCCGCAGCCCATTCGCTGACGTAGCCAGCGGTTTCGTCAGGGCCTTCGTCGTACTGGCCCAGTTCGTTGGGCAGGCCGGCGTTGGGATAGACCATGATCATCGCATCGGTGATCGCGCTGAGGGTGCGAACGTGCGGGCGCAGTTGAGTCGCGCCGAACGAGCAGTTGAGTCCGATCGTTACCGGATTGGCATGGCGCACCGCGTACCAGAACGCCTCGACCGTGTGGCCCGACAGGTTGCGGCCGGACAGGTCGGTCAGGGTCATCGACAGCATCAGCGGCACTTCGCGGCCCAGCTCGCGCTCAAGCTGCTTGACCGCCATGATCGCGGCCTTGGCGTTAAGCGTGTCGAACACCGTTTCGACCAGGATGAAATCCGCTCCGCCCTCGACCAGCGCGGCGGCCTGTTCGTGATAGACGTCGACCAGGAAATCCCAGTCGATCTCGCGATAACCGGGGTCGTTGACGTCGGGGCTGAGCGACAGGGTCTTGTTGGTCGGGCCGATCGCGCCTGCAACAAAGCGCGGGCGACCGTCCTTTGCCTCGAACGCGTCGGCGACCTTGCGCGCCAATTGCGCGCTGGCAAGGTTGATCTCGCGCACCAGATGCTCGGCGCCATAGTCGGCCTGGCTGATCCGGTTGGCGGAAAAGGTGTTGGTCTCGGCAATGTCCGCCCCGGCTTCGAAATAGGCGCGGTGGATCGCCTCTGGAACGTCCGGTTTGGTCAGGGCAAGGATGTCGTTGTTGCCCTTCTGGTCCTTGGTCAGGCCCAGCGATCCGGCGTAGTCCGCCTCGGTCAGGCGGCGCTGCTGGATCTCGGTGCCAAAGGCGCCATCGGTGATCAGGATGCGCTGCTGGGCCTGCGCCAACAGGGCGGAACGGGCGGCACTGGGGATCAGGGTCATTGCGGGCGCACTCCCAGAAGGTGGCAGATCGCGTAGCTCAATTCGGCGCGATTGAGGGTGTAGAAATGGAACTGGCGCACGTCGCCCGCGTAAAGGCGGCGGCACATTTCGGCGGCCACGGTCGCCGCGACAAGCTGGCGCGCGGCGGGCAGGTCGTCGAGCCCCTCGAACAGATGGGCAAGCCAGCCGGGCACCGCCGTCCCGGTCATCCCGCTCATCCGCTGGACCGCGGCGAAGTTGCTGACCGGCATGATTCCCGGGACGATCTCCGCCGCGATCCCCGCCGCCGCCGCCGCGTCGCGAAAGCGGAAGAAGGTATCGGGTTCGAAGAAGAACTGGGTGATCGCCCGGTCGGCCCCGGCGTCGATCTTGCGCTTGAGGTTGTCGAGATCAGCACTGGCGCTGGCCGCTTCGGGGTGAGTTTCGGGATAGGCTCCGACCGAGATTTCGAAAGGCGCGATTGCCTTCAGCCCCGCGACCAGATCGGCGGCGCTGGCATAGCCATCGGCGCGCGGCTCGAACTTCGCACCCAGGGTCGGCGGGTCGCCGCGCAGCGCGACGATGTGGCGCACCCCGATCTCCCAATAGGCGCGCGCGACTTCCTCGATCTCCGCCCGGGCCGCCTCGACGCAGGTCAGGTGTGCTGCGGCGGGGATTGCGGTTTCCTTGACGATCCGCTCGACCGTGGCGTGCGTCCGTTCGCGGGTCGAACCGCCGGCGCCATAGGTTACGGATACGAAGCGCGGAGCGAGCGGAGTGAGGGTGCCGATCGCGTCCCACAGCGTCTCGGCCATCTTCTCGCTCTTGGGCGGGAAGAATTCGAATGACACGCCGACATCGCCTTCCAGTCCCGCGAACAGCGGAGAGGCGGCGGCGCGGCGGGCTTCACTGGCGGAGTTCATGCGTTAACGGCCTTTCGGGTCGGGGCGTGCGCCGCGCGGCGCGCGGTCCAGATCTTGACGGTCAGCGGCTTGCCGGGAAGCGCGACCGGCGGCGCGGGGGCAAAACCCGCGCCACCCAGCAGGGCGAGCATCTGCTCGTCGGAGAAGCCCAGGCGGGCATGAGCGTGCTTTTCGCGCAGTTCCTCGCGGTCGTGCGCGGCGAAATCGACCACCGCCACGCTGCCTTCGGGCCGCGTGACCCGCGCGGCTTCGGCCAGTACCGCCTCGGGCGCCTGGGCATAGTGCAGGACCTGATGGAACAGCACGGTGTCGAAAGCCTGGTCGGCGAACGGCAACGCTGTGAAGTCGCCCTGGACCAGTTCGACCGTTTCTGCGGGCAGGTTCTGCAACCGGGCGCGGGCGATGCGCAGCATTTCCGGGCTCTTGTCGAAGGCGGTGACGTGGCGGCTGGCGGGCGCGAACAATTCGGCCATGCGCCCGGTGCCGGTGCCGACGTCGAGTAGCGCGCCCAGCGACTCCTTGCCCAGCGCCCTGGCCAGCGCCGCCTCGACCGGGCCATCGGGGCTGTGCAGCCCGCGCAGGGTGTCCCATTCGGCGGCGTGGCGGGCGAAATACCCCTCGGCGCTGGCTTCGCGCGCGGCGCGGATCGCGGCGAGGTGGCGGCGATCCTCGGCGCAGCGGGCGGCGAAGGTGGCGTCGTCCGCCTCGGCCACGGCGAGCAGGCGCGCGGCGGCGGCACCCAAGGGCGGGGCGCGGTTCTCACCAATCGCGCTGCGCAGGAATACCCAGCTCCCTTCCTTGCGGCGCTCCGCCAATCCCGCATCGCACAGGATGCGGATATGCCGCGACACCCGCGGCTGGCTTTGCCCGAGGACCTGCGCAAGCTCCCCCACGGCCAGCTCCATTGCCGAGAGCAGGCGCATGATGCGCAGCCGGGTCGGGTCAGCCAGCGCGCGCAAGGTGGGGTCGATCCGCATTGCGACATCATATAAAGAAATCTTTATATGAATACAACCGCCATACTGACCGCGCTTACCCCTTTGCGCCGGACCCGGCGGGTTGGCAGCGTGGCGAGGCTTGGTTAGAGACTTTGGCCATGCGGCGTTCCCCGCCGTAGATCCGCTTTCACAATAACAGGTCCAAACCCATGAAGAAGTTCGCCGCACTCGCCCTGATCCCCGTCGCCGCGTTCGCCTTGTCTGCCTGCGGCAAGTCGGACAGCGCCAAGGAAGAAGCCCAGCCCGAAAACGTCGAGATGCCGGCCGAGGAAGCCGTTGGGGACGTCGATGCAACCCCGGTTGCCGATGCTTCGGCCAATGCCGTCGACGCCGGTGCAGCGAATGAAGCGGCGCCCGCTGCCGAGGCACCCAAGAAGTAAGCTGACAACCAGCAATCGACCGGGCGGGTCGTCTCCGAGGTGAGACGGCCCGTCTTTTTCTTTGCCCCGGCGGCGCTATGATGCCGTGATGCGCGCCATCCTGATCCTGCCCGCCCTGCTTGCCCTTGCCGCCTGCGAGAAGGCTGACAACCAGCCCGGCCCCGGCGGCGTGACCGTGGGTGAGGCCAAGGCGCTCGACGATGCCGCCGCGATGATCGAGGATCAGCGCTTGACCCGCGACGCCCTGCCCAGTCCGGCGCCAGTGAAGTCCATGACTCCGGCCGCGAAGCCAGCAGGCACGGCCACCGGCAAACCCCCCGGTTGATTTTCGCCGCCACCTCCGTAAGGACGATTTAATCGATCGATTAAAAAAGGTGATTCGCGGCAATGGGAATGCTTGAAGGCAAGGTTGTGGCGATCACAGGCGCGGGACGCGAGGTGGGTCGCGAGATCGCGCTGCTCTGCGCGGCGCACGGCGCGGCGGTGGTGGTCAACGATCCCGGGGTCGGCGGCGGCGGCGAGGGCGGCGACGCCGGCCCCGCACAGGAAACCGTCAACGACATCGTGGCAGCGGGCGGCAAGGCCCACGCCAATCTCGCCTCGGTGGCCGATCCCGTGGGCGCGGCCTCGATCGTCGAGGACGCGGTGCAACGCTTTGGCCGGATCGACGCGGTGGTCAACAACGCCGGGATCCTGCGCGACACGATCTGGCACAAGATGAGCCATGAGGACTGGCGCGCGGTGATCGACGTGCATCTGAACGGCGCGTTCAACGTCAGCAAGGCAGTGACACCCTATTTCCGCGAGCAGCAATCGGGCAGCTTCATCCACTTCACCAGCACCTCCGGCCTGATCGGCAATGTGGGCCAGGCGAACTATTCGGCGGCCAAGCTGGCGATCGTCGGCTTATCGCAGTCGATCGCTCTCGACATGGCCCGCGCGGGCGTGCGCTCCAACTGCATCGCGCCCTTCGCGTGGAGCCGGATGACTGCCTCGATCCCCGCCGAAACGCCCGAGCAGAAAGAGCGGGTCGAACGGCTCAAGACCATGAGTGCGGACAAGATTGCCCCGCTTGTGGTCTATCTTGCTTCCGATGCCAGCAAGGACGTGACCAACCAGATCTTCGCGGTGCGCAAGAACGAGATCGTGCTGTTCAACAAGCCGCGTCCGGTGCGCTCGATGACCAAGCTCGAAGGCTGGACGCCCGAGGCGATCGCCGACGAGCTGATCCCCAGCTTCCGCCCCAGCATGGCCCGCGCCGACGAGGTTTCGGCTCACGTCTTCCCCTACGACCCGATTTGAGGAACGCTGCATGAGCACCGCCAATCCCGGCATGGATGCCGAAGTCTTCGACCAGTTCATCGAGCAGCTTCAGCGCTATGTGCGCGAACGGCTGGTTCCGGCCGAGAAGGAGATCATCGAAACCGATCAGATCCCCCAGGCGATTCTCGACGAAATGCGCGACATGGGGCTGTTCGGGCTGACCATGCCAGAGGAATACGGCGGCGCGGGGATGAACATCCAGCAATATACCCGCACCATCCGCGAGCTGAGCTATGCCATGCCGTGCTATCGCTCGATCACCTCGATCAACATCGGCATGGTCTGTTCCGCGCTGAAGAATGGCGGGACCGAGGCGCAGAAGGCCGAATGGCTGCCGCGCCTCGCGGGGGGCGAAGTCGCCAGCTTCGGCCTCACCGAACCCGGTTCGGGATCGGATTCGGCGGCGATGCAGACCATGGCCGTCAAGTCGGGCAACGGCTGGGTGTTGAACGGCACCAAGCGCTATATCACCAACGCGCCGATGGCCGGGGTGGCGCTGATCATGGCGCGGACCAGCAAGGAGGCGCTGCCCAAGAACGCTCACGTCTCGGCCTTCCTGATGCCGATGGACACACCCGGCGTTTCGGTCGGCAAAAGCGACAAGAAAATGGGCCAGGCCGGCAGTCACATCGCCGACATCATCATGGAGGACGTTCATCTTCCCGCCGAGGCGCTGTTGGGACTCGAGGAAGGCAAGGGCTTCATCACCGCGATGCAGAGCCTGGACAACGGGCGGCTCTCGGTCGGATCGGCGGCGGCGGGCTATGCCCGGCGCGCGCTCGATTCGGCGCTGCGTTACGCCAACGAACGCAAGGCCTTTGGCGAACCGATCGCCAATTTCCAGCTGATCCAGCAGATGCTCGCGGACAGCGAGATCGAGATCTACGCCGCCGAATGTATGCTGGAAGACGCCGCCCGCCGCGCCGACGCGGGCGAAAAGGTGCTGCGCCAGGCCGCCGCCGCCAAAGTCTTCGCCACCGAGATGTGCGGCCGCGTGGTTGACCGCGTGGTGCAGATCTACGGCGGGGCGGGCTACCTTGCCGAATACGACGCCGAACGGTTCTTCCGCGATGCCCGTATCTACCGGATCTACGAAGGCACCACTCAGATCCTCCAGCTTCAGATCGCCAAGCATATGCTGCGCGAATGGGCGGCGAACCAATAGATGTACGATATCCTCACCGGACTGTCGGTGGTCGAGGTATCGTCCTTCGTCGCCTCGCCAAGCGCCGGACTCTATATGGCGCAATTCGGGGCCGACGTGATCAGGGTCGACCAGATCGGCGGCGGGCAGGACTTCCACCGCTGGCCGGTGACGCGAGATAACGATTCGCTGAGCTGGGAAAACCTCAACCGGGCCAAGCGCAGCCTTGCGCTTGACCTGACCCGGCCAGAGGGACGCGAACTGCTGGTCGAACTGTGCCGCAAGATCGGCAGCCTGATCACCAACCTGCCCGCCAGGGGCTTCCTTGCTCACGATCGGCTGGCCGAGGGGCGGCCCGACATGGTGACGGTGCGGGTGATGGGCTGGCCCGATGGCTCGGTCGCGCTGGATTACACCGCCAATGCTGCGGTCGGCTATACTGCGCTGACCGGCCCGGTCGAAGACCCACGCCCGGTCAACCACGTGCTGCCCGCCTGGGATCTGCTGACCGGCGCCTATGCCGCCTTCGCGCTGCTGGCGGCGGTGCGGCGGCGCGAGCAGACCGGGCTGGGCGGCGAAGTGCGCCTGCCCCTGACTGACATCGCGATGGGGTCCGCCGCCAACCTGGGGCGAGTGGCCGAAGTGCTGTATTCGGGCAAGGATCGGGAACGGCTGGGCAACGCCGTCTATGGCACGATCGGCCGCGATTTCGTCACCCGTGACGGGGTGCGGCTGATGATCGTGGCGATCAACGAGCGGCAATGGCTGGGACTGGTCAAGGCGCTGGGTATCGCTGCGGCCATCGCATCGATCGAGGCGGAACGCGGGGTCAGTTTCGCGGATGACGACGGGATGCGCTTCACGCACCGCGACGCGATCTTCGCCGCGATCGAGCGCGAGGTTTCAGGCTATGATCACGCCGATCTCGTCGCGCTGCTCGACGCCAACGGTGTGGTTCACGGCCCTTACCGGACCATTCTCGAAGCGGTCTCGGACCCGCGCCTCGTCACCGCCAACCCGATGTTCACCGCCACCGCCGACAACCCCAGCGGCTTTGCCTATCCCGCCGCCGGGGCCTTCGCCACGCTGCCCGGACTGGAGCGCAAGGTGCCCGGCCCCGCGCCGCGCAACGGCCAGCACAGCGAAGCGGTGCTGGCCGAAGTGCTGGGGCTGTCGTCGGGGCAGATCGGCAAGCTTATCGATCAGGGAATTGCAGGAACCGACCTATGACCAAACACCGCCCAAGTGAATTGAGGAGGGCGGCCATTGTCGCTCCGATCCGCACCGCCGTCGGCAAATTCGGCGGCAGCCTTGCGCCGCTTACCGCTGGGGAGCTGGGCGCGACGATCCTCAAGGCGTTGGTCGAGCGCACGAAGATCGACCCCAATCGCGTCGATGACGTTGTGTTCAGCCAGGGCTATGGCAATGGCGAGGCGCCGTGCATCGGCCACTGGTCATGGCTCGCCGCGGGCTTGCCTGAACAGGTGCCGGGCTATCAGCTTGACCGGCGCTGCGGTTCGGGCCTGCAGGCCATCGTCAACGCGGCGATGATGGTCCAGACGGGGATGAGCGATGTGGTCGTCGCGGGCGGCTGCGAGTCCATGTCCAACGTCGAGCATTACTCGACTGATATCCGCAAGGGCGTGCGGGCGGGGAACCTCACCCTGCACGATCGCCTGACCCGGGGCCGGGTGATGAGCCAGCCGATCGAACGCTACGGCGTGATCACCGGCATGATCGAGACGGCGGAAAACCTGGCGAAGGACTGGAACATCAGCCGCGAGGCCTGCGACGCCTATGCCGTGCGCAGCCACCAGCGCGCCGCCGCCGCCTGGGTTGAGGGCAAGTTCGCCGATGAACTGGTCCCGGTGTCGATCCCGCAGAAGAAGGGCGATCCGATCGTGTTCGATCACGATGAAGGCTACCGCGCCGATGCGACGATGGAAACGCTGGGCAAGCTGCGCCCGCTCGAGGGCGGCGTCGTGACGGCAGGCAACGCCAGCCAGCAGAACGATGCCGCCGCTGCCTGCCTAGTGGTAGCCGAGGACAAGCTGGAGGAACTGGGGCTGGAACCGATCGCCTGGTTCCATTCGTGGGCGGCGGCGGGGTGCGATCCCAGCCGGATGGGCTTTGGCCCGGTTCCCGCGACCGAACGGCTGTTCGCCCGCAATGGCCTGTCGTGGAGTGACATTGGCCTGATCGAACTCAACGAAGCCTTCGCGCCGCAGGTGCTGGCCTGCCTCAAGGGCTGGGGCTGGGCCGACGACGACAGCCGCCACGACATTCTCAATGTCAACGGTTCGGGCATCTCGCTCGGCCATCCGATCGGGGCGACTGGCGGGCGCATCCTTGCCAACCTCAGCCGCGAGATGCAGCGCCGCGATGTGAGGTACGGTCTTGAAACGATGTGCATCGGCGGCGGGCAAGGCATCGCTGCGGTGTTTGAAAAGGCGTGAGTCACACCGTAAATCTCGAAGCCGCCCGGCAATACCGCGACGCGGCGCGCAACGCGGCGGCGGGGATTGATCCCGCCAACCAGCGCGCGCATCACGGTTTCGCCTGGATCGCCACCAGCGTCGCCGCGCTGGAGGCGGTGGCGGCGTGGGATGCGGCGGGCAGTGGGACTAATCCGGTCGATGCGCTCGTCACCCGCCTCGCTGTTGCCGAGACGATCGCGCAACTGGTCGGCGGCCTGCCGATGGGGCAAAATGAGCTGCTGCGCCCGGCCGACCTTGGCCTCGCCGCGGCCGCGAGGCAGCTTGCCGCCGCCTGCGCCGAATTGCTCGACGCTGATCATGCCGCGACCCGCGCTGCGCTAGCCGAGGCGCTCGCCGCGAGGCACTGGCCGAGCGAGACACTGCACGACGCTGACCTCGATGCGATCCGCGACCAGTTCCGCAAGTTTACCGAAGCGGAGGTGCTGCCGCACGCGCACAAGTGGCACCTCGCAAATGATCTGATTCCTGACGGCACCGTACAGGCGATGGCCGATCTCGGCACTTTCGGAGTCTGCATCCCCGAGGAATACGGCGGGCTCGGTCTCGGCAAGTTGGTGATGTGCCTCGTCACCGAAGAACTGTCGCGCGGGTGGATCGGGGCCGGATCGCTCGGCACCCGTAGCGAAATCGCGGGCGAGCTGATCGCGATGGGCGGCACGGCGGACCAGAAGGCGCAGTGGCTACCGCGCATCGCCGGTGGTGAGGTATTGCCGACGGCGGTGTTCACCGAGCCTGATGTCGGGTCCGACCTCGGCTCATTGCAAACCAGGGCGCGTCTGGAAGATGGCCGATGGATCATCGACGGGGCGAAGAACTGGATCACCCACGCTAGCCGCTCTGATCTGATGACGCTGCTCGCCCGCACGGTCCCCGATGCCAAGGGATATTCGGGCCTCTCCATGCTGCTGGTCCCCAAGCCGCGCGGCAGCGAAGGCGATGCCTTCCCCGCCACGGGCATGACCGGCAGCGAGATCGAGGTGCTGGGCTATCGCGGGATGCGCGAATATGCATTGCAATTCGATGGAATGGCGGCCCCAGCCGACGCGCTGCTCGGCGGCGAGGAAGGGCAGGGCTTCAAGCAGTTGATGCGTACTTTCGAGGGCGCCCGCATACAGACCGCCGCGCGCGCCGTGGGCGTGGCGCGCCGGGCGCTGGAATTGGGGCTGGATTATGCCGTCACCCGCAAACAGTTCGGCAAGGCGCTGGTCAATTTTCCCCGCGTGGCCGACAAGCTGGCGATGAGCCTGGTCGACCTGATCATGGCGCGCGAGCTGACCTATGCCGCCGCGCGGGCCAAGGATCTGGGCAAGCGCTGCGACATAGAAGCAGGCATGGCCAAGCTGCTTGCCGCGCGGGCGGCGTGGAGCAATGCCGATGCCGCGCTGCAGATACATGGCGGCAACGGCTATGCCCTTGAATACGAGATCAGCCGGGTGCTGTGCGACGGGCGCATCCTCAACATCTTTGAAGGCGCAGCGGAGATCCAGGCCCAGGTGATCGCCAAGGGGCTGCTGGAAGGGCGGAATTGATGAGCGAGTGGCAGGGCTGGATCGGGCGTGAGGAACTGCGCCACGACCGGGTCGATCCGGGCATGGCTGCGCGCTGGCTGGCGACGCTTGACCGTGCGGCTCCGGCCGACGGGACCGTTCCGCAGGGTCTGCACTGGTGCCTGTGCCTGCCCGACGCGCCAACCGCCGCGCTGGGCGAGGACGGCCATCCGCGCCGCGACGACAGTACTGCCAGCTTTCTTCCACCCCTACCCTTGCCGCGACGGATGTGGGCGTCGAGCAAGGTCGAGTTCCTGGCTTCATTGCGCGTGGGTGAGGCGGTGGAGCGCACATCGCGCGTCGCGTCGATCACCGAAAAGAGCGGCGCGTCCGGCCGCCTGATCTTCGTCGAGGTAGAACACGAAACGTGCGGCGACCACGGCACCGCGGTGCGCGAGATTCAATCGCTGGTCTACCGCGAGCCTGCCGCCGCCGAAACTTCCCCCGCGCCGCCGCCGCTTGGCGACACGCGGTTCGATCCCGGCGATTGGTCGGCCCATCGCGCGCTTGTGCCGAATGAGCCCTTGCTGTTCCGCTATTCCGCGCTGACCTTCAACAGCCACCGCATCCACTACGATCTACCCTATGCGCGCGACGTGGAGAATTACCGTGGGCTGGTGGTTCATGGCCCGCTTACCGCCACGTTGCTGCTTGATCTTGCGCAGCGTGAACTGCGCGATAATGCGCTGAAACGCTTCACCTTTCGCGGACTTTCTCCGGCCATCTGCGGAGAAATGCTGCACCTCGTGCTGCGCAGCAAGGATGCAGCATGGGAACTCGGCGCCTTCGCTGCTGACGGGCGCCAGGTGATGAGCGCCAGCGCTTCCGCCTGATCAGTCCAGCCGCACCTTGCCGCGTCCGGCCTTGATCGAGCCACGCTTCTTCTTGCCCTCAAGCCGCTCAGTCTTGTTGATCCGGTTGAGGCGGCTTTTGGCGCGCTTTTCGGGGAGCTTGAACGCCTCCTCGATCAGCGCGGAAAGGCGGGCGCGGGCATCTTCGCGGTTGGCTTCCTGGGTACGGAAACGCTGCGCGGTGAGCACCAGTTCGCCCCTGGCGGTCATCCGGCTTCCGGCAAGCTGCTTGAAGCGCGCGAAGACCTCGACCGGCAGGCGCAGCGCATAGACGTCGACCCGCAGTTGCACCGCCGTCGCCACCTTGTTGACGTTCTGCCCGCCGGGGCCCGATGCGGCGATGAAGCTTTCGCTGGCCAGCGTCAGGGCGCGGGCCGTGGCGTCATGCGGGTTGCTGGACATCGCCAAAACCAAGCGCGATGAAATCGGCAGGAACGGGTGCGCGGGCGGTGACCGGCGGCTTGCCCTCGCGTGGCACGGTCAGTTCAAGCGCGTGGAGCATGGTCCGGCTCGCCCCGCGCCCGTCGCCGTAAACCGGATCGCCGAGCAGCGCGTGGCCGAAGGCCTCGGCGGCATGGACGCGAATCTGGTGGGTTCGCCCGGTCTCGGGGCGAAACTCGACCAGGGTGTTGCCGCCATGCTCGGCCAGCTTGCGCCAGTGGGTGATCGAGGGCTTGCCCTTCTTCGCGGCGATCATTCGCCAGCCCTTTTCGGCGCTGCTGATCTTGCTCAGTGACAGTTCGACCGTGCCGTCTTCCCCGGCGACCGGACCCGCGACAATCCCGAGATAGATCTTCTC
>JAFEEP010000073.1 GCA_018241045.1 Pseudomonadota bacterium
GCGCGCCACGCGGAAAATAACCGCCTCCAGCAGCAACACGGCAACTTGCTGCTTGCTCAGTGCCGATGGGGATGCGGAAAAGTGTAGGCCCCAATCGCTGCGGAAATACGGCGCGCCTAAACCGCTCGGTTCCGCCAGACAAAAAATAGCGTTTTGCGCCAGATCCGCCACACTGCAATCCTTGACCGGATAAGGCGCAAGCGCGGCAGCGATGGAATTGATCGTGCCTTCAACGGCGAATCGCGCTTCCCCTTGCCGATCCTGATACACCAAGGTGTGCAGGTAACCGTCAAACGCCGCTATGCCGCTTGGCAGCGCGCGGATCACGAAACCGCCGGTGCCGAGATTCACCAAAGCTTCGCAAGTGTTATCCGCCAGACTGGCGATTAATGCGGCCGATTGGTCGCCAACGCTGGCTTGCAGTGCCAAACCATTTGCCAACAACACATGCAATCCGGCGGAAGGTTGGATGCGCGGCAAAATCTTGCGGGGAATGTCAAACAGGCGGCATAAAGTATCCGACCATTGCTGGCGGTGAATATCCATCAACAGCGTGCGCGCGGCCATGGAAGCGTCGGTGACAAAATGCGCGCCGTTCGTCCAGCGCCAGATCAGAAAAGTATCCAATGTGCCAACCAGCCATTCGCCTTGAACCAGCTTGTCGCGCCATGCCGGATTTTCCTGCAACAGCACGCTGAGCTTGGGGGCGAAATAATAGGGCGTCAGGCGCAATCCGGTCAGTGTGTGCAGTGTGTCTGCCGATGTTCGCAAGCGCCCGTAACAGCTTTTTCCCCGGTCATCCTGCCAGGAAATCAATGGCGTTACTGGTTCGCCGCTGGCTTTCTCCCAGATCAGAAAGGACGAACGCTGACTGCACAGTCCCAACGGCGGTTTCTCAACGGTTTTTTCCATACACGCTTGCAAAACTTGTTCGGCGATGCGCGCGTATTCCAAGGCATCGCTTTCGTATCGGCCATCATGGTTGACGATGGCGGGCGCAGGCCGGGCAACGATGCCGTGAAGATTTCCCCGCCGGTCCATCAGCGCGGCTTTGATCGAGGTTGTGCCCAAGTCGAGCGCAACGGCGGCCGTCAGGGTGCGATCCATGGTGTGCAACGCTCTATTTCGTCCTGCATGCGCTTGTAATCCCACTGTAATACGGCGCCTGCTTGTAACGCGATCCGCTGCAATTGTTCCTGCGTCAAGTGCGTGAGAATCAGCAACGGCAGGCGGCGGCGTAATAGATCGTCGAGATGGACGGCCATTTCGTTCGTTGCGCAGTGCATCAGGTCGGCAGTGATAAACGGCAGCGATGGAACGATGCGCTGCGCCAAACTGCGGTCGGTTTCGATGCTGCGGAAAATGCCGGTTGTTTGCGTGCCGTGGCGGCGCAGCAGCCATTTCGCGCACTCAGGATCGATACCCAATTGCGCCGCGCGGCTTTGCATTGCCGCAAACCATGCCGGAAACGCCTCTTGCGGCGCCCACGGGAAGCGGTTGTGCTGTGTGGCGCAAGGCTGCGAAACGCCTAACTGGGCGCATACCGTGTCGACGATGCAGGCGGCGTCCTGACGCGATGACGTAATTTTTCCGCCGATGGCGTAGTGCGCGCCGTTGGCGGCGGTTTTCAATTCCCAATCGCGGCTTACCGCAGAAGGTGAGCTGGCAGAAGCAGTTTTGGCGGGTTGCTTAAAAACCCGCACGCCGGCAAAACGGCCGATGATATCGGCTTTGCTCCATGGCGTTTTCAGATAACCGTTGGCGGCGGCCAGCAGATAATCGATATCGTTGTCATCGGCGCGAACCGTGTCGACATCGCCGGTAAAATCGGTATCGGTGGTGCCGAGCAGCGTCAGACCGTACCAGGGAATCATGAAAAACACCCGGCCGTCCGCTTGCGCAGTCAACAACAGGGCTTCATCGTTGAGCACGGCGGGCATCAGCAGATGAACGCCTTTGGCCAGACGGCACCATGCGCGGCTGGGCGGTTCTTCTGCCAGCCATTGGCCGGTGGTGAAAACGATCTGTTTGGCGCGGATTTCCAGCTTGGTTTGCGTCAGCTGATCGCGCACAATCGCACCGCTCGCTTTACCGCCGGTTTCCAATAGCTGCACCAGCTTGCAGTAATTGACGCAGTGCGCTCCGGCTTGCTGCGCACCGGCGATGAGCTCCAGCACCAGGCGTGCGTCGTCGGTCTGCGCATCGGCGTAAGTGAAGCCGCCTTTCAAGGATGCTCCGGCGAGCGCCGGAAAGTGCGCGGTGAATTGTTCCGCATTGAAATAGCGATGCTGCATGCCGGGTTCCGGGTCGTGCGCCAGGAAATCGTACAGCGTTAACCCCAGTTTCAGTTGCAGACGGTTGAGGCGTTGCTGCGCGTACACGGGCACGCCGAAACGCAGCGGCCAAACGCGGTGCGGTGCGTTATGCAGCAACAGCGTCCGTTCCTTGAGCGATTTTCCGACCAGTTTGAAATCGTACGTTTCCAGATAGCGCAGGCCGCCGTGAATCAATTTGCTGGATGCGGATGAAGTAGCGCCAGCCCAGTCGTTTTGTTCGACGATGGCGACGCTCAGGCCGCGCAGCGCGGCGTCATACGCGGTCCAGGCGCCGTAGATGCCGCCGCCGCATACCAAAAGATCAAAGGATTGCTGGGGTAACGCCGCAAAATCCCTTTTCATCAGCCGCGCAGCGCCAGCGCCTGTTGCGGCAAGTCGCTGATGAGAATATCGACGCCCAGTTGCAAGGCTTGGGTGATTTCGGCGTCGCTGTTGCAGGTATAAACCGCGCTACATTTGCCGTGTTCGCGCAACAGTTCGGCCATCTCGCGATTCA
>JAFEEP010000074.1 GCA_018241045.1 Pseudomonadota bacterium
ACCCGTTTCATTGCGGAGGTTGCGCTATGACCTACTGGAAACTGATCGGCAGGGAACTTGCCAACTGCAACTGCGAATATGGTTGCAACTGCCAGTTCGGCGGTCTGCCCGACAAGGGGCATTGCCAGGCCGTGTTCGGGATGGCGATCGACGAAGGCATCCACGGGGATACCGAACTGTCGGGGCTGAATATCGCGGCTGTGTTCCGCTGGCCCGGCGCGATCCACGAAGGCAAGGGTGAATGCGCAGCCTTCGTGGACGAGAGGGCCAGTCAGGCGCAGCGCGATGCGCTTTTGACGATCATGACCGGCGGCGACACCGATCCCTTTGCGACCGTGTTCGCGGTCTTTGCCTCAACCATCGAGACGATGCACCCGCCCGGTTTCGTTCCGATCGATTTCGACGTCGACGTCGAGGGACGCCGCGGACGCCTCCGGGTTCCCAATCAGGTCGAAATGGATGCCGAACCGATCCGCAGCGCGGTCGATGGCTCGGAGATCCGCGCGCAGATCCGCCTGCCCGAAGGCTTTGAATACGAAGTGGCCGAAGTGGGGGCAGGCAGGAGTCGGTCGATCGCGCCGATCGCGCTCCAGCATGGGTCGAGCTACGGCCAGTTCGCCCATCTGCGCCTTGACAGCCACGGCGTGATGAG
The DNA here is from genome assembly GCA_018241045.1 of Pseudomonadota bacterium. Taxonomy (GTDB): domain Bacteria; phylum Pseudomonadota; class Alphaproteobacteria; order Sphingomonadales; family Sphingomonadaceae; genus Novosphingobium. The sequence goes on from JAFEEP010000074.1 coordinate 653, forward strand.
GACGTAGTGGGGGCACCCGTCGACGCGGCGCTGGCCCGCCATCAGGCGGTTTCCGCGGTTGCGCTGGCCATCCTGATCCTGATCGCCTGGGTGTGGCTGCTTTGGGGTGCGGGTATGGGCACCACGCCACAGCCTTCGCCCATGCCGGGCGCGGGCGGCGTGGACCCGATGGCCGGAATGGCGATGGATGCGGCCGCACCCTCGACAGCCGGACGCTTCGTCCTGACGCTGGCGATGTGGTGGGTGATGATGGTGGCGATGATGCTGCCTTCGGCTGCGCCAACCATCCTGCTTTATGCGCGCGTGGCGACGGCGGTTCCACAATCGCCAAGACCGGCAAGCGGCAGCTTCCTCGCCGGCTACCTGGTGGTATGGGGCAGCTTCGCCCTGCTTGCGGCTTTGCTGCAGCTGCAATTCGAGCGAATAGGGATGATGACCGCGGGAAGTCTGGTGTTGCAGAGCCGGATGCTGTCGGGGGCAGTGCTGATCGCCGCAGGACTTTATCAACTCGGTCCGCTCAAGAATGCCTGTCTGCGCCACTGCCAAAGCCCTGCGCAGTTCCTGACCCGTCAATATCGACCCGGGCCTGGCGGAGCCTTTCGCATGGGCTTGCTGCACGGTGCGTTCTGCCTTGGCTGTTGCTGGCTTCTGATGGCGCTGCTCTTCGTCGGCGGAATCATGAATCTCGCCTGGATCGCACTTCTGACGACAATCGTCGCCGCGGAGAAGCTGTTGCCCTTCGGCAGACTGGTTGCGCGGATCGGTGGAGGGGCCTTGCTGATCTGGGGGGCGACACTGATGTTCGCTTGAAGCCGCGGGCTATCGCCAAGCGATCGTCCCATGCGGGATGGCCGGCGATAGACATACTGTCGATTAGTCGGCTTTGCCTTTTGACAAGCGCAGGTTCGCGCGTGAAAACGGGGGAAAGCACCGGATCGCAATGGGGCTCGATTCGATCCGAGATGCCAAGGTCGTCCTTGTTTCCTGAACTTCACCGATCCCCGCCATGGTGGGGAAGGTCCATCGGCGTTGGATTACCGGATGACTGGCGAGAGTAGCTTTATCGATTATTACAGCACCCTTGAGGTGCACCCGCGGTGCGATGCGAAGACGCTTGATGCGGCCTATCGGCGGCTGGCCAAGCGCTATCATCCCGATCACCCCGAATCCGCCGACGTCGACCGGCTCAATGCGGTGATCGCTGCCTACCGGGTGCTGCGCGATGGGGAACGCCGGGCCGAATACGATGTGGTTCACGCCGCCAATGTCGTGACCGAACCGCATGACGACCCGGCAATGAACGGCACCGATACTACCGAACAATCGGCGTTGGGCGATGATGAGACTCACGCCCGGATCCTGATGTTCCTCTACAAGCGGCGGCGTGAGGATGCGTCCAATGCCGGGGTGGGGGAATACTACCTGCAGGAAATGCTCGGCACGTCGGGAGCGCACCTCGACTTCCACCTCTGGTATCTGAAGTCGAAGGGCTTCCTTGAGATCACCGAGGAAGGCACCCTGGCGATCACCGTGGTCGGGGTCGATCACGTGATTGCGACGTCGCGCAGCAATGCCACCGAAAAGATCGTCATCGCCCAGTTGCGCGGGCCGCACGGACCCAACTGAGCGGCGCCTTGCCACCAACGGAAAACCCCTCCCCGCGCGGGCGGGAAGGGGCTTTGCCATGGGCTCAGGGAAAGAAGATCAGGCCGGCAGGCCCGAGATCGCCTTCATTTCCATGAAGTCCTTGAGCCCGGCCAGACCGCCTTCGCGACCATTGCCAGACTGTTTATAGCCGCCGAACGGCGCGCCGGGGCTGGGCCCCCAGTTGTTGATCGCAACCATGCCGGCGCGCAGCCTGGGCGCGACCGAGGCGGCCTTGGCCGGATCGCCGGTGATCGCGGCGGAGAGGCCATATTCGGTGGCGTTGGCCAGTTCGATCCCGTCTTCAAGCGTGTCATAGCTGATGATCGTCGCGACGGGGCCGAAGATCTCTTCCTGCGCGATCCGCATATCCGGGGTCACGCCCGAGAACACGGTCGGCTGGATGAAGTAGCCGCGGTTGACGCCCGGGGGCAGGTCCGTCCCGCCGGTTTCCAGGGTCGCGCCCTGGTCGATCGCCGACTGGATCAGGTCCTTGACCTTGTCGTACTGGGCCTTGTTGACCACTGGGCCGAGGTGCTGTCCCTCGGCCATCGGATCGCCCACCGGGGTCGCCGAATACATCGCCTTGTAGAAGCCGACCACTTCGGCCTCGCGGTCCTTGGCGACCAGCACCTTGGTCGGGCTGATGCATGACTGCCCGGTGTTGACCAGCGGCCCCATCGCCACCGGGGCGAGCTGGCTGTCGAGGTCCGCATCGGGCAGGACCAGGTTGGGGCTCTTGCCGCCCAGTTCCTGGTGGACGCGCTTGACCGTCGGCGCGGCGGCGATCGCCACCTGGATGCCGGCGCGGGTCGATCCGGTGAAGCTGACCATCTCGACGTCGGGATGACCGGAAATGGCATTGCCGGTGGTCGGCCCGTCGCCGTTGACCAGGTTGAACACGCCCGGCGGCACGCCTGCCGCGTCAAGGATTTCGGCAAAGATCATCGCATTGGTCGGGCATTCTTCCGAGGGCTTGAGCACCATCGTGTCGCCCGCCGCCAGTGCCGGGGCGACCTTCAGCGCGATCTGGTTGAGCGGCCAGTTCCAAGGGGTGATCATGCCGACTACGCCGATCGGTTCGTAGGCCACCTTGTATCCCGGGCCATCTTCCATGAAGGCGAAGTCCTTGAGCGCCTGGATGGTCGAGACGAATCCGCCGATCCCGGCGCCGACCTGCGCGGTCACAGCGAAGGACAGCGGCGCGCCCATTTCCTCGGCCATCGAAACGGCCAGGTCCTGCGCGCGCTTCTTGTATTCCTCGACGATCCGCTCGAGCAGGGCGATCCGCTCTTCACGGGTGGTCTGGCTGTAACTCTTGAAGGCGCGGCGCGCGGCGGCGACCGCCTTGTCGACATCGCCCTTGGTGCCGACGCTGATCACCGCGCAGGCTTCTTCCGTGGCCGGGTTGATCACCTCGCGCCGGGCGGTGCCGTCGCTGTCGACCCACTTGCCGTCGATGTAGTGTTGCAGCCTCTCGCGCATGATCCGAATCTCCTTAAGGGATCGCTTAAAACGCGCGGACAATCGGACCCGGTCAAATCAATTGCAAGATGCAATCGGTCCGTCGCCGGGCAAATCGGACCGGTGCATTCGATCGCTGCGGGGAACAAGACGTCGCCGCATTCGTTGACTGGATGCGGCCAAGCGAATGCGGCGACTCCCGGCGGACTGACCGATCTGAAAAATCAGCCCTCCGAGCTTCCGGATGCGGTAAGGACCAGGTCAGGAGCCTCGCCTGCGGGACGGGCCTTGGCCATGGCCGCGTGGTCGCGCGCCAGATCCCTGGCGAGGTCGATCAGTTCAAAGTGATTGCTGGCATAGATGATGTCGGCGCGGAACCGCTGGTTGGCCGAGATGCCGTCGGGTAGCGGCTGCAGGGACTTCAGGCGCGAAACGACCTTCATTGCGGCTTGGTCGACTGCCTGGTCGCCGGATGCGCGAACGACGGAGAGGTCTGTGGCGCGGCCATCCGGGGCGCTGGTGAAGCGCACGGAAACGGCGCCCGAAGCAGCCGGATCGTCGCCCATCTTCGCCTGGTTGCGCAGGTTCCAGTCCAGGTTGCGCGAAATGCGCGTTACCCAGACCTGCTTGGCCGCGCGCTGGGATTGAACGATGATGCCACCGTCCCTCGCCTGGAGGACAGCGGGCAGCACAAGCGTTGCAGTGGCGGCGGCAGCCGCGAGAAGCAGATTCTTCATGGATTTGACTTTCTCTACTGACACGGACGCGGCCCGCAGAATCCGCAGGGACAAGGTTTCTTGTTATGTGTCAGATCGAGGGAAACACACGGCGCTGCGCGAGATGTTCGTTCCGCTGCAACGGCTGGCACTTCCATGGGTATTTTAACTGCAAGACATTATCAAATCAACCCGAACGTCCTGAAAATTGCCTTGAACCTGCCATCCGAGCAAGAAGCGAATGTTTTCAGCGTTCGATGGGTTCTTTTATCTCACGGCGTTTGAGCCTCGTCCGTGACGGGCATCACGCCGACCGGCCCTTTGCGTAAAGCGCCGCCTCTGCCGCGCGGCGGCGAACCAGTCCTTCAAGGCGCTTCCCTCCGGCGTGAACCCACTTGCCGAACTCGATTTCGACGCCGGAAAAATCCCCGCTTCTGTGAAGCTTGGTCAGCGTCGCGCGAGTGATCGCGCCGGTGTTGTAGTGGAAGCTGACCAGGGCGTCGAACTGCGCGGGCGTGGTTGGTGCGTCGCCAATCGCGCGCGCGACGTCTGCGGCGAAGCGCGTCAGGTCGCGGCCGAGTCGCGCGTCGCATTGCTCCTGGGTCCAGACCAGGCCTGGGGTCACATCGCGCCCGGTCGCTCCCCAGCCGATTGTCCAGGGGGCTCCGCCGGTTGCGGGATCGGGATAGGCTTCGAACAGGCCGTCGCTGCGGCGGCGCGCACAGCCTTCGAAACGCTTGATCAGGGCGACGCCTGCCGCGCCGATCGCCGCCGGTTTGCACGGGGGGGGAAGATGTGACTTCGGGAGCGGGGGCGGGCCGGGGAATCGCGGGCTGGACATCGCCCGTTCGCGGGGCGGCCTTCATCCGGCGTAGCGCTTCGAAGAAATTGAATGTGAATGGCATTATTGGTTCCAACGGTTACTCTGTTGAACCATTATGGTGTTTATTCGCCTGTAGGAAACCGAAATCTACGCGCACTTGCACGGTGCATTTCGCTCCAACGAAAACCGCGGCCAGTCCGAAGACTGACCGCGGCGCGACCCGAAGCGGGCTTCCTGGCTGCGTTGACCAGGACGAACACGTGCGACCCGTCCGTCCTGAACGCGCCGCGCGCGCTATACGCAGACCCTAACGGTTGGAAGCAGTTTCACGATAGGTATACGAATGCGTTCCCGTACTGCCGACCCGGACGCAATATGCGCTTGTCCGGTGGGCATGGCGCGCAATGAATTGCGCATCTGCGCAAATGCGAAGGGGCGCCCGGATCGCTCCGGGCGCCCCTTGCAGGTTCCTGATCGGTCGAATCAGGCGCTGTAATACATATCGAACTCGACCGCCGACGGCGTGGTTTCCCAGCGCAGCACTTCGGGCCACTTCAGTTCGATGTAGCTGTCGATCTGATCCTTGGTGAACACGCCGCCCTGGAGCAGGAAGTCGTAGTCGGCCTCAAGGCTTTCCAGGGCTTCACGCAGCGATCCGCAGACGGTCGGAACCTGGGCCAGTTCGGCCGGGGGTAGGTCGTACAGGTTCTTGTCCATCGCCTCGCCCGGATGGATCTTGTTCTTGATCCCGTCGAGCCCGGCCATGAACAGCGCAGCATAGCACAGATAGGGGTTGGCCATCGCATCGGGGAAGCGGAACTCGACCCGCTTGGCCTTGTCGCCCGCGCCGTAGGGGATGCGGCACGAAGCCGAACGGTTGCGCGCCGAATAGGCCAGCAGCACCGGGGCTTCATAGCCCGGCACCAAGCGCTTGTAGCTGTTGGTGGTCGGGTTGGTGAAGGCGTTCAGCGCCTTGGCGTGCTTGATCACCCCGCCGATGAAATAGAGGCACAGATCGGAAAGCCCGGCGTAGCCATTGCCTGCGAACAGCGGCTTGCCGCCATCCCAGATCGAGATGTGGGTGTGCATCCCGCTGCCGTTGTCGCCCTTGATCGGCTTGGGCATGAAGGTCGCGGTCTTGCCATAGGCCTGGGCGACCTGCTGGACGACGTACTTGTAAACCTGCATCCGGTCGGCGGTCTGGACCAAGGTGCCGAAGGTCAGCCCCAGTTCGTGCTGCGCGGCGGCGACTTCGTGGTGGTGCTTGTCACAGGGCAGGCCCATTTCGAGCATGGTCGTGACCATCTCGCCGCGGATGTCGACGCAGCTGTCGATCGGCGCAACGGGGAAATAGCCGCCCTTGACGCCGGGACGGTGACCCATGTTGCCACCTTCGTACTTCGTGTTGGTGTTGGTCGGCAGTTCGATGTCGTCGATCTTGAAGCCGTTGCCGTTGTAGCCGTCATAGAAGCGCACGTCGTCGAACAGGAAGAACTCGGCTTCCGGCCCGACATAGACGGTGTCGCCGATCCCGGTCGACTTGAGGTAGGCTTCCGCGCGCTTGGCGGTCGAGCGCGGATCGCGGCCATAAAGGTCGCCGGTCGAAGGCTCGACGATGTCGCAGGTGATGATCATCATCGGGGTGGCGCTGAACGGATCGATGAACACCGAATCCAGATCGGGCTTGAGGATCATGTCGGACTCGTTGATCGCCTTCCAGCCCTCGATCGACGACCCGTCGAACATCAGGCCGTCTTCCAGCTCGTCCTCGCCCATCACCGACGAAACCATCGTCAGGTGCTGCCACTTGCCCTTGGGATCGGTGAAGCGCAGATCGACCCATTCGATCTCTTCTTCCTTGATCCGCTTGATGATGTCCTTCGCCTTGGCCATTTCAATTCCCTTTGCAATTCCCTGACCGCGCAGGCGGGAGGGGTTTCTTGGTTCCCCTCCCGCAGGGCGGGAGGGCAGAATGCAGTGCTTCGCGCGTTCTAGATCGCGTCGTCGTTGCGCTCGCCCGTGCGGATGCGCAGCGCACTTTCGATCGGGATCACGAAGATCTTGCCGTCGCCGATCCGCCCTGTCTGGGCGGCGCCCGCGATCGCTTCGACCACGCGTTCGGCCAGGCTGTCGGGCACGACCACCTCAAGTTTCACCTTGGGCAGGAAGTCGACGACATATTCAGCGCCGCGATAGAGCTCGGTGTGACCCTTCTGGCGGCCAAAGCCCTTGGCCTCGGTCACGGTGATACCCGAAACGCCGACTTCGTGCAGGGCTTCCTTCACTTCGTCGAGCTTGAACGGCTTGATGATCGCTTCGATCTTTTTCACGTGCTTCCCCTGCGCAGCCAGCCGACACCGCCGCAGCGGGCCGGGATATTCATTTGCTGCACGAATCCAGTAATCAAGAATCGTGCCAGCGGGCGTGCCCCGGCCCTAGGCGAAGTGCCGAGCGGGGAAAAGAGCGGAATCGCAACATCTGGTGCGCGCTGAGTGGTCAGCACCTAAGAATTGTGCGTTGCCGACGCATTGGCCTTGCCTGAATTTTCGGCATGGGCTGCCTAAAAATTGAGCAATGCAGATTTCGCGCGGAGGCGCGGAGGACGCGGAGCGGGCAGAGGAATTATTCCCGGCCGCACGGCCGCCGCGTTCAATCGGCGATCACTCAATGATCGTGACCGTTGAGGTTTACAGGCCTTCGGCCCCCTCCGCGTCCTCCGCGCCGCCGCGCGAAAACCGCTAAAGCGCCAGCCCCGCCGTTTCCTCCAGCCCCGCCATCAGGTTGAGGCTCTGCACCGCCGCGCCACTTGCGCCCTTGCCAAGGTTGTCGAGCATGGCCACCAGCCGCGCCTGGCTGCCGTCGCGACTGCCGAAGACATGGAGGTCGAGCCGGTCCGAAGGCCGTGCCGCGCGGCGGACCAGCAATTCGTCGGGCGCGTCCTGATGCACCCGCACCACCGGCGATCCGGCGTAGAAGGCGGCGAGGCCTTCGCGCAGCGTGTCGCCAGGCCCGGCGTGAGGCATGGCCGACAAGTGCAGCGGCACCTCCACCACCATGCCGCGATGTGCGGCGATTACGGCCGGAGCGAACAGCGGGGCATGGGTAAGGCCCGCATAGGTCTGCATTTCGGGCACGTGCTTGTGTCCCATCGCCAGGCCATAGTCGCGAAAGGCGATGTCGCCATCGGCTTCGAACCGCTCGATCAGGGCCTTGCCCCCGCCAGAATAGCCCGAAACGGCGTGGCAGGTGTAGGGCCAGTCGCCCGGCAGCAGTTTCTGGCGCACCAGCGGGGCGAGCAGGGCAAGGAAGCCGGTGGGATAGCACCCCGGATTGCTCACCCTGTTCGCGGCGGCCACCGCCTCGCGCCCGGTCAGTTCGGGAAAGCCATAGGTCCAGCCCGGCGCGACGCGGTGCGCGCTGGAGGCGTCGATGATCCGCACCTTGCTGCCCTCGGCCAGCTTGACGGCCTCGATCGCGGCGTCGTCGGGCAGGCACAGCACGGCGAAATCGGCAGCGTGATAGGCCTCGCGTCGCGCCTCGGCGCTCTTGCGGCGTTCGTCGTCAAGCAGGATCAGTTCGAACTCGGGGCGGGCGGCGAGCCGTTCGACGATCTCGAGCCCGGTGGTTCCGGCGGCGCCATCAATGAAGACTGTGTAGGGCATCAGGTGAACTTTCGGTCTTTGCAGTCCCATACCCGTTCGTGTCGAGCCAAGTCGAGACACGTTGCGCGACCGTGTCTCGACCTTGCTCGACACGAACGGCGGAGGATGGGAGCTTTGAGCGGAAACGGGAAGCGAGGGGAAAGGGGAAGGGTGATTTACCCTCGTCGCTCCAGCAACGCTTCCATCGGCACATAGCCGACAAAGCCGTCCTCGCCGACCTGTCCCCAGGCCCAGCCGCCGGTGATGTCCAACACGTTGAACAGCGAATTGCCGCCCAGGACCTGCCGCACTTCGGATTCCCGGCTGTTCTGCGCGAACAACTTTGCCCCGGCCGGCACCACGCTGAACTCCATCGGCACGGCATAGTGCGGCACGAAGACCCGCCCCGCCAGGCGAATGTGCGCCAGATCCCCGCGCACCGGCCAGTGCGGCGCGTCGAGCTTTTCGCTCGGCCCGGTCAGGCGAAGCTGCTCGGCAGGAATGGCACTGGCTGGCAAGACGGTAGGCCCCTCGAAACGGAAGATCGGGCGATTAGCCGCGCTTGACTGATCGGGCAAGCTATCCATTTTCCCTGTGCCCCGATGGTGCGTCCCGAATCGGCCGGGTTAACCGTAACGCGCCTTGAGCAAGCCCCAGGCCGCGCGCAGGCCCAACGCGTCGCCGCCCTTGGGTCGACCGGGCTTGGCCGCGGGGCGCCAGGCGAAGGTATCGAAGTGCGCCCAGTCGGTGCCTTCGGGAACGAAGCGATCGAGGAACATCGCCGCGACGGTCGCCCCGGCAAAGCCGTTGCCCCCGGCGTTGCCCAGATCGGCGACATCGCTTTTGAGATATTCCTTGTAGCCATCGTAGAGCGGAAGGCGCCAGCATGGGTCATCTGCCGCCTTGCCCGCCGCCAGCATTTCGTCGGCGGTTTCATCGCGGCGGGTGAACAGCGCGGGCAGGTCGGGGCCGACGGCGACGCGGGCCGCGCCGGTCAGGGTGGCGAAGTCGATCACCAGTTCGGGCTTTTCCTCGCCCGCGCGGGCCAGCGCATCGCCCAGGATCAGCCGCCCTTCGGCGTCGGTGTTGCCGATCTCCACCGACAGGCCCGCGCGGCTGCGCAACACGTCGCCGGGGCGAAAGGCGTTGCCCGATATGGCATTCTCCACCGCCGGGATGACGAGGTGCAACCGCACCTTGAGCTTGTGCTCCATCACCAGCTTGGCCAAGGCAAGGGCGTGGGCCGCGCCGCCCATGTCCTTCTTCATCAGCAGCATTCCCGACGCGGGCTTGATGTCGAGCCCGCCCGAATCGAAACAGACCCCCTTGCCGACCAGCGCAATCCTGGGGTGTTTGGGATCGCCCCAGTGCAGCTCGATCAGGCGCGGGGCATGGCTGCGCGCGGCGGCGCGGCCGACGCCGTGAACCATGGGAAAGCCGCGCTCCAGCGCGTCGCCGCTGGTCACCTTGAACTCGGCCTGATGGGCCTTGGCGATGAGCTGCGCTTCGTGTTCAAGCTGGGCCGGGCCCATGTCCTCGGCTGGCGTGTTGACCAGATCACGGACCAGCGCAACCGCCGCCGCCTCGGCCAGGGCGGGTTCGATCGCCTTGACCTCCTTGGTCAGCAGCACGCGCGGGCCATCGGGCTCGCTGTCAGAGCGATAGCGGTCGAAGCGATATTGCCCGGTGACCCAGCCCAGCAGCGCCGGGCCAGGCTCTCCTCCGGTGCGGCGATAGGTGCCCGGCGGCAGCACCTCGGCCAGCTTGGCCATGCACCAACTTGAAAGGTTGTCCGCATCGGTCATCCCCGCCGCCACGCACCAGCCGTCACCATCGGGCAGGATCGCGTGGGAAAAGCCCTCTGCCTTGAACCTTTGCGCATCGAGCGCGGCGCGCTGGGGGGCGGACAAGGTCTTGATAAAGGCGTCTAGCCCGGCCTTGTCGATCAGGTGGATCGCGATGGCGGTCTGGCCCGTGTCAGGCTGGATTAATGCGTTTCGGTCAGTCATCTTGGTCCCATCCTAGCCGCACTGATGCGGCCTGCGCGAGAGGAATTGTATGCGCCGCCTGACTGTCCTTGCCGCCGTGTTGCTGATCGGTGGATGCCATGCGCGCCAGGCCGAACCGGCAAAGCCCGCCCCGGCAGCCAATGCGACCGCGAGCGCCGTCGCCGTGGCGGTCGCCTCCGCCGACGGCGCCAGCGCCAGTGCCTCGACCTCCGACGCCAAGGGCGTGGCGGTGGCGATCAAGAACAAGCTGATGGAGTTCGACTATTCCTATCCCGCCGCAGCCGCCACGATCCCGGCGCTCAAGTCGTGGCTCGATTCGGACCTCGCCGAAAAGAAGGAAGCGACGGCTCAGGGCACTAGCGACGAACTGGCAGAAGCGAAGAAGAACCCCGAGTTCTTCGCCCACACCTATGCCCATTCGACCAAGTGGCAGGTGGTGACCGAGATTCCCGGCTGGCTCAGCCTGTCGGCGCAGCGCTGGGAATACACCGGCGGGGCGCACGGCAACCCGTGGTTTGAAAGCCTGTTGTGGGACAAGGCGGCGAATGTGCGCCGCGCCCCGCTCGATCTGTTCACCTCCAAGACGGCACTCTCCGCCGCGATCCGCCAGCCGTTCTGCGCCCAGATCGACAAGCAGCGCGCGCAAAAGCGCGGCGAACCGGTCAAGCGCAACAGCGGCGATGATTTCGACGCCTGCATCGATCCGGTCGAATCGACGGTGATCCTGGGATCGACCGACAAGCAGCACTTCAACCGGATCGGCGTGCTGGTCGGCCCCTATGCCGCCGGTCCTTATGTCGAGGGGAACTATGAAGCGACCCTGCCGGTCACCCCGGCGGTGATCGCGGCGGTCAAGCCGCAATACCGGGCCTTGTTCGCGGTGGGGCGCTGAACCCTCGCAATTTCACACCATGTTCGCTACATGGGGGTCATGAACCTCTACCAGACCGTATCCGATACCGAGACCGTCCTGCGCGACGGCACGATCAAGCTGCATGGCCCCGCCGCCTTTGAAGGGATGCGCAAGGCCGGGCGGCTCGCCGCCGAAATCCTTGACGCGATGGTCGATCTGGTCAGGCCGGGGGTAACCACGGGCGAGATCGACGACGTTGTCCGCCAGATGACGCTGGATGGCGGCGCGGTGCCCGCGACGCTGGGCTATCGCGGCTATGCGCACTCGTGCTGCACCTCGCTCAACAACGTGATCTGCCACGGCATCCCGGGCGACAAGGTGCTGAAGGATGGCGACATCATCAACATCGACGTGACCCCGCTGCTGGACGGCTGGCACGGCGATTCCAGCCGGATGTACCTAGTTGGCGATGTGCCGCTGAAGGCCAAGCGGCTGGTCGACGTGACTTACGAATGCCTGATGATCGGGATCGACAAGGCCAAGCCCGGCGCGCGGCTGGGCGATATCGGCGCGGCAATTCAGGCCCATGCCGAAAAGCACCGCTACGGCGTGGTGCGCGAGTTCTGCGGGCATGGTTTGGGCCG
>JAFEEP010000075.1 GCA_018241045.1 Pseudomonadota bacterium
CATGGCGCATCGGCCAGAAGCAGCCGGTGCGCGTGATCTACCTCGGCTACGCCAACTCCTCGCAGATGACCTGCCTGGGGTTGATGGCCAAGAAGATCATGGTGTCGCAGAGCACCTCCGGCGACGTGCCTGAATCGGGGCTCGATGTCCTGAACCAGGATGGCGACTCGGTGGAGGTAGCGCTGGCACGGCAGTTGGTGCATTGAGCATTGTTGAACTTGGCGGCCCCTTAGGGGGCCGTTCCTTTTGCGGTCGGCGATCAGTTCCCTTTGTTTGCTGCCCAAGTGTGCGGACGCGGCGATGGTGATGGCTCCATCTTCGAGGAACCGACCCATGCGACAGCCCCCCCGTCTCCTCGGCCTGGCCGTCCTGTCGGCGGTGATGGCCGAGGCCATCCTGCTGTCAGGTTGCGCCACGTCTGCGACACCTCCCGCATCTGCCACCGCAGACGACGCACCCGCGCTGCGCGCCGCGCTTCCGGTCCCCGAGTCAATTGCCACTGGCCCAGCCGCCTCCGCCGACCTCACTCCCATCGTCCGCTACGGACGCTACACGCTAGTCGAACTGGTTCCGGAACCGGCGCAGCGCGAACTGATGCGGCAGGTGGTCGAGGTCGTGATTCCGCCAAACCTCGACACCAACGTGGGCGACGCCCTGCGCCACGTCCTGCGGCGTTCGGGGTATCGATTGTGCGATACCGCAGATTCCGCGGCGCTGTATGCACTGCCGCTGCCTGCCGCGCATCTGCACCTTGGCCCGTTGATGCTGCGCGACGCGCTGCTGACGCTCGCAGGCCCTGCGTGGGATGTGTCGATCGATGATGGTGCGCGCCAGGTGTGCTTCAAACGTCATGCGACACCGGTCCCGGTTTCCGCGAATCCATCGGACGAGACCCAAGGTGCCGATCGCCGGGAGGTTCAGCCATGAGCGTCCCGCAAATGTCTCTCGACGATGCCGGCCGTCCACGCTGGCTGGAGATCGCGGCCGGTGTCTGGTTGGTGCTCGTGAGCGGCATCGCCATTGTCGACAGCGTGAGCCTCTCTCGCCTGATCGAACAGAGCCGCAGCAGCGCACAGGATGCCCAGGTGCAGGCGCTCGCCACCCGTGTCAGCGATCTCGAACATCAGGCCGAAGCCACGAAGCGCCAGCCCAAGCCTGTCGTCCAAGGCGACTTCGACGCTGCCCGCCAGGCGCTGGAGGAGCGGCTGGCGCACGTCGAACAGGCACAGGCGGCGGATGCCCACGGCGAAGACATCAAGGCGCTGCAGGCGCGCGTGGGCGTCCTCGAAGCCCGCCTGAAGAAGCGGGCACCGTCCGCCACAGCTCCCCGCAAGACCGCAGAGACGACCAAGCCCAAAGTGCCCGAACCGCCATTCGACGTGGTCGGTCTGGAATTGCGCGGCGGCGAACGCTTCGTGTCGATCGCATCGCGCGGCGCCACGGCGCTTACCGACCTGCGGCTGCTGCGCGAGGGTGAGTCGATCGGTGCGTGGCAACTCCAGGCCATCGACGCGCATGCCGTCGTCTTCCGCGTGGACGACCAGACCGTGCGCGTCGCGCTGCCGTAGGAGCGTGCCATGAAGCCAGGCTTGGCGACCTCGATCGGCCTTGCTGTGGCGCTCGCCCTCGTGGCGGCCGGTGGATTCGCGCAGTCGGCGCCGGTGGCGAACTCCCGCGTGATCCCGAGCCTGGTGCAGAACAGCACCGACGCCGGGCTGGACGAACGCCTCGCGCGGGATTGGGGACTGCGGCCCGAGGAATGGGCGCGCTATCGGCAATTGATGCAGGGGCCGCTCGGCATCTATTCCCCGAACCTCGATCCGCTCACCGCCCTGGGCATCGAGGCCCGCAGCGACGAGGAGCGCAACCGCTACGCGGAGCTGCAGGTACAGGCCGAGTCGCGGCGCGTGGGCAAGACGCTGGCCTATCAGCGCGCCTACGATGCTGCCTGGCAGCGCTTGTTTCCCGGCCAGCCGCGCGTGAACCTGCCCGGCGCACAGAGTCCCGGTTCAGGCAACAAGGGCTCCGGGCGGCTGGCAGTCTTCGTCAAGGCCGACTGCCCGCTGTGCGAACAGCGCGTGCGCCAGTTGCAGGCAGCTGGCACGACCTTTGATCTCTACATGGTCGGCAGCCGCCAGGACGATGCCCGCGTCCGCCACTGGGCCACGCAGGCTGGCATCGACCCCGCCAGAGTGCGGGCGCACACGATCACGCTCAATCATGATGGTGGGCGCTGGTTGTCCTTGAGCCTGCCCGGTGAGTTGCCTGCCGTAGTGCGCGAGGTGAATGGCCAATGGCGGCGCCAGTAGCAGCGGCACGGGCCACAGGCGCAGTGCTGGCCCTCTGCGCCTGGGTGCCGATCGCATCGGCCCAGGAAGTACCGCCGCCGGCTTACCAGCTTGCCGCACAGCAGGCGGGCATACCCTCGCCAGTGCTGTTTGCGGTCGCTCTGCAAGAGAGCGGCGCGCGGCTGCACGGCCGCCTGATTCCCTGGCCGTGGACCCTCAACGTCGCCGGCCATGCGGAGCGCTATGCCACACGGGCCGAAGCCTGCGCCGGGCTGCGTCGAGCGCTTGCACACACACCCGCCAGCCGCATCGACGCGGGCCTCGGGCAGGTGAACCTCGGCTATCACGCGCACCGCTACGAGCATGCCTGCGACCTGCTCGATCCGTACCGCAATCTCGCCATCGCTGCGGACATCCTTCTGGAGCAGCACACACCGGGCGAGGACTGGATGGTCGCCATCGGCCGCTACCACCGGCCCGCCGGCGGCGAGCCGGCCGCCCGCTACCGCCGCAGCGTTCATCGGCACCTTGCCCGCGTGCTGGGTTCGGACACATCCGTTTCTTCCAACGCTTTTATCCGGACCCGCACGCCATGAACTACATCCTGCTTGTTGCCGCCCTTGGGTTGTGGTCGGCCACCGCCGCCGTCGCGCAAACGGCCCTCCAGCCAACTCAGACGACCGCGCCCCAACCGCTGATCGTCGTTGAGGACCATGGTGGCGTATCGGCCTTGCCGTACTATCAGGCCCTCCATCCACAGGACGCCGGCCCAGATCAGCCGCCCGTCGCGACGCCCGTGCCCCGCGCGGGCAATTCGGCCGTAGCGGAAGCGGCCATGCTCCCGGTTCGCTCGGCGCGGCTGTCGCCCGGCGACGAGCCACGCCGAGTGATTCGCGCACCGGGCCTGTCGCCGTTGTTCCTGGTGGGCGACGACGATCGCTCGCGCGCCTGGCTGCGACAGCGGCGCGCGGCCCTGCAGGAACTGCGGGCGATGGGACTGGTGGTCAACGTGGCCACGCCCGAGGCCCTAGTCACGCTACGCCGGCTCGCGCCTGGGCTCATGCTTTCGCCAATCTCCGGCGACGACCTGGCGCAACGGCTCGGCATCCGCCACTACCCGGTGCTGATCACAGCCACCGGCATCGAGCCTTGAAGCGAAATACGTTGAAGCGTCCGCCATGGCCCATCCCAATTCCGTCGAGGTACTGCTGCGACCAGCGGTGGAGCTTTACACCGTCGCGGTATGTGGCGGCGCCTCGTTACTGTGCCTGGTGGCGCCGTGGTCGCTCGCGCTGAGTCCCTTGCTGGGTCTGGGTAGCGCACTGGCGTTTCTCACCTTTGGTGCCATCCGCTGGCGGGATGCATTGGTCGTCCTGCGCTACCGGCGCAACATCCGGCGTCTGCCACGCTACGTGATGACCAGCCGTGATGTGCCGGTCAGCCAGCAGAGGCTGTTCATCGGCCGGGGCTTTCGCTGGGACCAGCGCCACACGCACCGGCTTGTGCAGACCTACCGGCCGGAGTTCCGCCGCTACGTGGAGCCGACGGCGATCTATCGGGCGGCGCGGCGGATCGAGGAGCGGCTGGAGTTCGCCCCCGTCCCGGTCTCGAAGCTGGCGATGGCCCTGGCCTGGGACAGTCCGTTCAATCCAGGGCGCCCAATACCGCCGGTCGGCGGGCTGCCGCGGCTGCACGGCATCGAGCCGCAGGAAGTCGACGTGACGCTGCCGCTTGGCGAACGGGTCGGTCATTCGCTGGTCCTGGGAACGACACGGGTGGGAAAGACCCGCCTGGCCGAGCTGTTCATCACGCAGGACATCCGGCGCAAGGCAGGCGGCCAGCATGAGGTGGTGATCGTCTTCGATCCCAAGGGCGATGCCGATCTCCTGAAGCGCATGTATGTGGAGGCCAAGCGCGCCGGGCGCGAGGGCGAGTTCTACGTCTTCCATCTCGGTTGGCCGGACATCAGCGCGCGCTACAACGCCGTGGGCCGCTTCGGGCGCATCTCGGAAGTCGCCACCCGCATTGCAGGCCAGCTCTCGGGCGAAGGCAACTCGGCGGCCTTCCGAGAGTTCGCCTGGCGCTTCGTCAACATCATCGCGCGGGCCCTGGTGGAACTGGGGCAGCGCCCCGACTACCTGCTGATCCAGCGCCACGTCATCAACATCGACGCGTTGTTCATCGAGTATGCCCAGCACTTCTTCGCCAAGAACAAGCCGAAGGCCTGGGAGATCATCGTCCAGCTCGAAGCCAGGTTGAACGACAAGAACATCCCGCGGAACATGATCGGGCGCGAGAAGCGCGTTGTGGCGCTGGAGCAGTACCTCTCGCAGGTGAGGGTCTATGACCCGGTGCTCGACGGCCTGCGTAGCGCAGTCCGCTACGACCGAACCTACTTCGACAAGATTGTCGCGAGCCTGCTGCCGCTGTTGGAGAAACTGACCACCGGCAAGATCGCCCAACTGCTCGCGCCGAACTATTCCGATCTGTCCGACCCTCGGCCGATCTTCGACTGGATGCAGATCATCCGCAAACGCGCGGTGGTCTACGTCGGGCTCGATGCGCTGTCGGACGCGGAAGTCGCTGCAGCCGTCGGCAACTCGATGTTCAGCGACTTGGTGTCGGTCGCGGGCCACATCTACAAGTTCGGCATCGACGACGGCCTGCCTGGTGCCTCCCTCAGCGTGAAGGTGCCGATCAACGTGCATGCCGACGAGTTCAACGAGCTGATGGGCGACGAATTCATCCCGATGATCAACAAGGGTGGCGGCGCCGGGGTGCAGGTCACGGCCTATACGCAGACGCTCTCGGACATCGAGGCGCGCATCGGCAACCGCGCCAAGGCCGGCCAGGTGGTCGGCAACTTCAACAACCTGTTCATGCTGCGCGTGCGCGAGACCGCCACGGCCGAGCTGCTGACGCGGCAACTGCCCAAGGTCGAGGTTTACACCACGTCGCTCGTGAGCGGCGCCACCGACAGCTCCGACCCGACCGGCAATACCGCCTTTACCTCCAATACGCAGGACCGCGTCACGAGCACCAGTGTGCCGCTGATCGAGCCGTCGCATGTCGTCGCGTTGCCCAAGGGGCAGTGCTTCGCACTGATCGAGGGTGGCAACCTGTGGAAAGTTCGCATGCCCCTGCCGGCGCCCGACCCTGACGAGGCGATGCCGAAGGATCTGCAGGAGCTGGCCGGCTACATGCGGCAGCACTACGTCGAGGCTGGCGACTGGTGGGAGAACCAGGGCTTGCCCAGCCTGCAGGACAGCGCACTGCCGGTCGACCTGATGGACGACTTCAAGCAGATGGCCGGCGATGCCGCGGCGGCCGAGGCATGACCGACCCGGCCGTCGCCGCGCAACGGCAGCAGGTTCGCCAGCAAGGCCTGATCGCGGGTCTGGTAACGCTGCCGTTTCGCTTCTTTGGCGTACTGTGCGGCTCGCTGCTGCTATGCATCGTCATCGAGTGCATCGGTCTGCATTTCTTCTGGCCTGAGCAAGGCTGGCACCATGCGCAGGGCATGCTCGACTACGAGCTCGCCCAGGTCTCGGAAAACTTCACACGTAGCGTGCTCGTGCAGGAGCCGGGGCGTAGCGCGCGCCGGCTCATCGAGCATGCCTACGACTGGATGTTCCTCAAGAGCGGTCTGCTCGATTGGATACGCGATGCCGCGGCGCAGTCCCGCGCCGGCGCGCACAACCAGGCTCATGACTTCCGCTACTACCTGGGCCAGGTATATGTGCACGTGGAGAGCTACCTGATCGCGTCGGCCTACACCGTGCTGGTTTTCCTTGTGCGGCTGCTGGTACTGACCCTGACCTTGCCCCTGTTCCTGATGGCCGCATTCGTCGGGCTAGTGGACGGGTTGGTGCGTCGAGACGTGCGCAGGTTCGGCGCCGGGCGCGAATCGGGCTTCGTCTATCACCGCGCGCGAGCGAGCCTGATGCCGCTAGCCGTGCTGCCGTGGGTTACGTATCTGGCGCTGCCCGTCAGCGTCCGTCCGCTGCTAATCCTCCTTCCCAGCGCAGCGCTGCTCGGGATTGCCGTGGACATCGCTGCGGCGACGTTTAAGAAGTACATCTAGTCTAGTGCCCGGTTGCGGCTGTCGGCGATGATGAGCACGCACCCGTCAGCGGTTAGCGGCGCCGTCCTCGCCGCGGCTAGGCCGACGCGCCCGGGCTCACCACGGACCCTTAGTTAGACCGGGGATCTACGCATTAGGCTCAGGCTGAGGAGCGGTCGCCGCTTCTGGCTCGGGTTCGGGGCGCGCGGGGTCGAGTCCGAGGTAGACGTAGCTCGGCTCGCGCCGGAGTCCCTCGGCCGGAGACGTGCGCACCAATCGCAAGTTCTCCGCATCGTAGGTCATGCCGTCCACCAGGCACGACTCGGCGACGCGAGGGTTGTACCCGTGCAGCCAGACGAAGTTCTTCTTCGTCCAGGCCAGCACGGCTTTCTGAAGCGCCCGGCTGTCCTTGTCGTAGTCGACCTGGCTGACAGCGAGTCCCATCACGTTCAAGCAGAAGCCAAGAATCTTTGCCCCTTTGAAGTTGGCGAAGCGCCTCATGCGAGCAATCTCGTCATAGAGAAGCCGGCGTACCTTGAACTTCACAACACGGCCGGCTGGGCCGTCGAGGTGATTGAAGTTGAACAGCTCACCCCACACCGAGTTGTGCTGAATCGACCAGCAGCCCCACTGCGGCGACCTGACCGCCGAAGCATGGAAGATCACCTCGAAGATCATGCTGGCGATGTGATCGTAGAAGGTCTCGCGTGGGTGGCCGTGCTTCTCTTTCACACGAATGCGGACGTGGTCGGGGACTCCCTTTTCGTCGAGGATCTTGACCGCGTCTTTGATGAACTCAACGACGACACGCAGTCGGCGGGACGAGTCGGTGTCCCAAGCGCTGGTGAGTTCGTTCAGCGCATAGAGATCGGAGGCAGCATTCTCGATGTAGCCCTTAGCGCGATAGAGCACGAACGAATGGCCGCCATACCCTTCTTCGACGTAGCTGCGAAACGTCATCAATACCACCCGGCAGTAGGCTTCCCACTGCGCGGCGTCCCATTCCCTCTTACCGTAGATGTCAGGGTCAAGCAGGGTTCCGATTGTCTCGACCATCTCATAGTTAGCGAACATCGCTTGGCTGAGAGGCTTGTGGTAACCGATCAGACCCGACTCGTAGCCCTCTGCTTCGTGGTAGAGGAATGAGTCCTTGTTTGCCAGTGCCTCGTTGACTATGTTCTTGGCGTAGACCTCCACTTGGATGCCGTGCTTTTTCATCTCTGCCATTGCCTGGAACACGGCCAGGGCGGTACCAGGCGAAGACTCGACGATTGCGCGGCACAGTCTTTTGTCGGCAATGAGCAGAAGCAGGTCGTTAGCATACCCCTCCACCTTCGGTGGGGTACGCTTCGCTTCCCCTTCGCGCTCGACCCGGTAGTTCTTGAGCCTGCCCCTATCCGTAGCGTGACGGACAAGCGAACTGGCCGAGTAGGCTAGCTCGTCTGCGATTACGGCGAGCTCCGTCGGTGATCCCTTGAGGATGAATCGATACAGGGTCTGCGCGAAGCGTTCAGCGTTGTGCCTACCGTACTTGGGTGGACGGATGAACGCGAACCAAGTCCAAGTGAGGAACGTCAGCAGGAACAATCCGCCCAGGATCGCTTGCCACGATGCAGGCGTCAGGAGGTTGCCCTTTGGTACGAGCCACTGCTCAGCGCGCCAGAGGTCCGTCAGCAGCGTGAGCACGCCGACAGCGGTGACGACCGAGAACGTGATGCCCAGCAGAGGTATAGGGGTGGTCCGAACCCGGAACCGGTAGCGGACGTCGGCGATTGTCCAGGCCAACACCATGAGCGCGAGACCCGCGAGGAACTCCGAGAAGCCGAAGAACTTCTGCCCACTCCCATCGAGAGGGATGAAGCAAATGCCCACGAAGCACTGTTCAACTGTCACTTGGACCTCCTCTTTGTATCCGTCGCCTCCATCGTCGAGCCTTCAAGCGGAAGTGCATGCCCGCGATCTGTGTCTGCCTGAATTCGACTTCAGGTCGAACCCTGAATAGCCACTCTCGTCGATGTGAAAGCATTCCATTCC
>JAFEEP010000076.1 GCA_018241045.1 Pseudomonadota bacterium
TATGAACGGTCCCATGTGCGCCGACTTGGCGAGCCTTGAGGTTTGGCTCGCATTCAAGGTGTCGCTCGATCACGCAGTCGATCGCGAAGCCTGGCGCGAAGCGACCGAACGGCTCTATAGACCAGAGGCGATCGATTTCGCGATGACGGGTTTGGCGCTCGAGGTGACCGATGGTCTGGCGGACTCCTGCCTGCGCGAGATCCGTCTACTGGCCCAGGCCTCGACGCATTCTGCGGAAGAGTACAGGCGCGTGCTGGCGTTGTACCTGCTGCGCCATGCGACCTTTCCGGCGGAGGACGGCTGTCGCGAGGAAGACGAGTTCCGCCGCGCCTACGCATACTGGCTCGCCAACCGGTTGATCGTCGCGCTTGTTGCGGCTCACGAGCCGCAGATGGAGACAGTGTGAACAAACGAGCCAAGGCGATTTCGTTCAAGGGGCAGGTCTCGCATCGTCATGAGGCGAACCCATTGCTCACCGAGCCGGGTGCGACGGTGCTTGTGCACAGAGGCGTTGACCGTTCGGTGGCAATGGCCTGCCCGGACGGATGCGGCGAGCAACTCACCATCAACCTCGACAGCCGCGCAGGCCCGGCATGGCGGCACTACGGCGATGGGGCGACTGTGTCACTGTTCCCGTCGGTTTGGCGTGACACGGGATGCGGCAGCCATTTCATCGTGTGGCGCTCCAAGATCTACTGGTGCGACTGGCATGACGAATTCGAAGTACCGAGCGACGAGGTTGTGAAGCGCACCCTGGAACTGTTGACCGATCAACTCGTTTCCTATGTGGCAATCGCGGACCAGCTCGGCCTGGTGCCATGGGCCGTGCTGTCTGCCTGCAATCGACTTTGCCGCAGCGGTCTTGCTGAGGCGGGCAAGGGCAAGCAGCAGGGCCAGTTCCGTCGAAGAAGCTAGGCATGACAAAGGATGGCGAAGTGCCGCAATCGGGCGCGCAGTCTGCCGCGCCAAGACCTCGCGATCGATGCGCAGTAGCCTTCGAGAACTACAAGGGGCCTGTGGCATCCGCCTAGTGAAAATCCCTGCTCGCCGTCATCAGTCCCCCCAGCAGCCCGGTGAGGTCTTCCACATGCGCCGCGATCAGGTTGCGCACATCCCCATCCCGCTGCCACGTCCCCTTCACCGCCAGCAGGCGTGACCGCAGCAGCGGTGCCCTCAGCCGGGCCTTGACCTTCGGCCACACGATCACCTGCACGCTGCCGGTCTCGTCCTCCAGCGACACGAACATCACGCCCTTGGCGGTCTCTGGCTGCTGCCGCACGGTCACGATGCCGCAGGCGCGCGCCAGGCGCCCAGTCTCCAGATCGTGCAGCTCGGCCGCGGTCCGCCAGCCCTGCTTCGCAAGCACCGGCCTCAGGATGGCCAGGGGATGCCGCCGCAGGGTGAGCCCGGTGGCAGCGTAGTCCCAAACCACCTCCTCGCCTTCCGGCGCGGCTGGCAGCTCGAGCCCGTCCTCGTCCACCGGCGCGTGCTTCAGCAGTTGCGGCGCCGAGCGCTGCCCTGCCGCCTCCCACACCTGCTGCCGACGGTGCCCGGCCAGGCTCATCAGCGCATCGGCCGCGGCCAGCAGCGTCATCTCGTGCTGCTCGACCTCGGCCCGCTTGGCCAGGTCCTCGGCACCGTCAAACGGCCGCACGCTGCGTTCCTTCAGGATGCGCATCGCCGTCTCGGCCTTCAGCCCGACCACCATGCGCAACCCCAGCCGCACTGCCGGCGGATGCGGCAGTCCTTCGAGCGTGCAGTCCCAGTCGCTGTGCATCACGTCGACCCGGCGCACCTCGACACCGTGCCGCTTGGCGTCCTGCACCAGTTGGCTCGGCGAGTAGAAGCCCAGCGGCTGGCTGTTGAGCATCGCCGCCAGGAACTCGGCCGGGTGGTGGCACTTGATCCAGCAGCTCGCGTAGACCAGCAGCGCAAAGCTCGCCGCATGGCTCTCGGGGAAGCCGTACTCCGAGAACCCCTTGATCTGCTCGAAGATCGCCTCGGCAAAGGCCTGCTCGTAGCCTCGCGAGGTCATGCCGTTGACGATCTTGTCGTAGTACTTCTCGAGCCCGCCCTTGCGCCGCCACGCCGCCATCGCGCGCCGCAGCTGATCCGCCTCGCCCGCCGTGAAGCCGGCCGCGAGGATCGAGATCTGCATGACCTGCTCCTGGAACACCGGCACACCCAGCGTGCGCCCGAGCGCCTCCTCCAGCGCCTTGCTCGGAAACGTCACCGGCTCCTTGCCCTGCCGCCGGTTGAGGTACGGATGCACCATCCCTCCCTGGATCGGCCCCGGCCGCACGATCGCGACCTCGATCACCAGGTCGTAGAAGCAGCGCGGCCGCAGCCGCGGCAGCATGCTCATCTGCGCGCGGCTTTCGATCTGGAAGACGCCGACGGTGTCGGCCTGGCAGATCATGTCGTAGGTGGTCTGGTCCTCGGCCGGGATGTCCTGCATGCCGAAGGCGTAGCCCTTTCGGGCACTGATGAAGTCCAGGCTCTTGCGGATCGCAGTCAGCATGCCGAGCGCGAGCACGTCGACCTTCAGCAGGCCGAGCGCGTCGATGTCGTCCTTGTCCCACTGGATCACCGTGCGATCGGGCATCGAGGCGTTCTCGATCGGCACCAGCCGCGACAGCGGCCCCTTGGTCAGCACGAAGCCGCCCGGGTGCTGCGACAGGTGGCGCGGCAGGCCCATGATCTGACTCGTCAGCTCGACCAGCTGCCGGATCGCCAGGTCGTCAAGCGACAGCCCGAGCTCGACGAAGCGCTCGGTCTTGATGCTGCCGCCGTCCCACCAGGTGTGGTTCTTCGCCAGCGCATCGATCGTCTCATCCGGAAGCCCAAGCGCCTTGCCGACATCGCGGATCGCCGACTTCGGCCGGTAGCTGATCGCGACGGCCGTCAGCGCCGCGCGGGCGCGGCCGTACTTCGCGTACAGGTACTGAATGACCTCCTCCCGCCGCTCGTGCTCGAAGTCGACATCGATGTCCGGCGGTTCGTTGCGCTCCTTGCTGATGAACCGCTCAAAGAGTACCGACATGCGCGCCGGGTCGACCTCGGTGACGCCCAGGCAGTAGCAGACCACGGAGTTGGCCGCCGAGCCGCGGCCCTGGCAGAGGATGTGGCGCGAGCGGGCGAAGGCGACGATGTCATAGACGGTCAGGAAGTAGTGCTCGTAGCGCATCTCGCCGATGAGCTGCAGCTCGTGCTCGATCTGCGCCTCGACCTTGGCCGGCACGCCTTCGGGCCAGCGCCGGCCGGCCCCTTCGTAGGTGATGCGGCGCAGGTAGCTGGCCGGCGTCTCACCGGCGGGTACGACTTCGTCGGGGTACTGGTACTTCAACTCGTCGAGCGAGAAGCTGCAACGGTCAGCGACGTTCAGCGTCTCGACAAGCAGGTCGGCCGGGAAGGTCTGCGCCAGGCGCAGCCGCGTGCGCAGGTGCCGCTCGGCGTTGACCTGCAGTTCTCGGCCGCAGCCCGTCAGCGGCCGGCCGGTGCGTATCGCGGTCATCACGTCGTGCAGCGCCTTGCGCGAGCGCACGTGCATGTAGACGTCGCCCACCGCCA
>JAFEEP010000077.1 GCA_018241045.1 Pseudomonadota bacterium
CGCCGCGCTCGATCTCGCGCTCGACAAAACTGCATCGGAATCCCCGAAGGCCGCGCGCAGCAGCGTACTAGCCAAGGCTGTTGAGAGTGCGGTGACGCCCCGCGTCGCGGCCGGATCTGGAGCGGCATGAAGGAAGGTGATTTTCGCATTCAGCTTCTCAGCCAAATCGATCGCGGCTTTCACGTTTTTGTCCGATGCCGACGTTCCATCAACGGGTACCAAAAAATGCTCATACATGTCCGGCATCCCTGCTCACACCAGATCGCGCGTCAGCTCTTCCATCGTGTGCTGCCGCCGTGGAAACTGCTCTTTCACCGCACTACGTTCAGCGATTCCCAACAGCAGGCCCACCTGCGCCTCATCCGCGCCCCGGGTATAGAGGCGGTCGGCCACCGTATGCCGCGCGGTGAGCGCTGTGACCTGCTTAAACTCGGCATAGCGGAACAGCTTGCGATAGGTCTCTTGGATGCCGCGACACCGGAAGCGGCGCTGCCCCGCCTCTCCGTACGGCGTGATCTCGAAGCCCTTGCCGCTGGCGGACAGGAACAGGCGGCTGCCAGGCGCCAGGCCACGGTACTGGCCTTCCACACCGAGTCCGGCACCCCACCGCACACGATCGGCGAGATAAGCGTTCATGGCTTCGTTCAGCCGCGTGCTGTGGAAGTACAGCGGCCGCGCCCGGGAGGTGATAGCGGCCTCCTCGCGCAGCACGGAGATCCGCCGCACGCTCCCCGCGGCGTCCAGATAGTCCCGTACCTCGAGACGCGCGATCTCCAACGGCCGCGCGCCGATCGCGAACAGCATGTAGTACAGCGCGAGGTCTTCCAGAGGGTGTTGGCTGCGACCCCGGATCCGCACGGCGCCGGCGGCGATCTCCGCCTCACTCAGGATGGGCGTGCCCACGGCCCGCTCCGCGCCAGGGGGCTGCAGGCCGTCCAGCGCAGTCTGCAGCGCGTCACGGTGCAGGCGCAGCCTGCGAACAAACGCCGCACCGCTCTGATTCAGCCCGTCGATTCCGGCGCTGCCGGCCAGGTGGGTCGCCACCGCCTTGATGCGCCGCTCGACGGCCGTGCGCGACACCCCGTGCAGTGCCGCCACGGCGTCATAGGCCGCCCCGTCTAGCACCGCGCGCAGCATCGCCACAGACACGTCCCACGATGGCCGGGGATCGCCGGAGAGTTCCTGCTCTTGCACGCCGCGTGCCTCCTTTCAAGGCAATCACACCACGAACGCATCCTGACGCCCCGGTACGCGCCGCGCCAGCCGAAATCGCGTCGCAGTCCGGGGGGTTTCGGAATCAACTACCGAGATGCACAAGGGCAATGCCTCACAACCTGATCGCATTGCCAGCCTGCACTCCATGGGATCAGCAGCGAGCCGTCGAATACCAGCGCCGCGATCACGAGGCAAGCCCTTCGGTGAGACAGACATAGGAATCTTTTCGCATGACGGCGACTGCTTGATGCTGTGCCGTACAAGCGCATGCGGCTCGGGCACCGACTGCATGGCGTTGCGCGTCGATGGCTTGTTCCTGGCGCTCTCACTCACAGCCAGCCCCTTTTTTTGACGCGGAGCAACAGCCTGTCGAATGCACAATGCACCGGCTGCGATCTCGTCGTCGCTGACGACACGGATGCTTCGCCCCAGAACCACCTAGCCCTTTTCAAGCAGTAAGTTAACGTGCGGTTTCGCGGCCAACTACCGCCTCAGGATTGAGCTCGCGCTCGCTGCGCGGAGTCTCAATCTGCTTGAAGCCGCCAATCATGGCGTCGTTCAGGTACGCGTACAGGCCCCTGCTGAAGTCGTACACCACGTTCTTGACAGACCAGGGAATGTCCAAGTCGTACATGGGAGTGGTGGTATTGAACATGACTCGCGCCAACTGCCCCTCTTGGTCGAAAGCATCGAACATGCCAGCTCCGGAAAGATCCTCGTCAAAGTAATACGTCCGGCGTGGATATGCATGACGCTGGCCCGAGCGCAAGACCGCATCCACCACCCAGACCCGATGCAACTCCCAACGCTCGCATGCTGGGTTGGCATGGCGGGCCATCAGCGCAACTTCTGGTACGGGGCAGTCGTAGGTCGCCTTGTAGCCGTTGTAGGGAATGAGCATTTCCTTCTTGCCGAGCAGCTTGAAGTCAAAGCGATCCATCATTCCGGAGAAAACAAACAATTCGTCATAGACGATGACACCGCCCATGCTTGCCACCGGCGTGTCATAGGCAAATTCGGGCGCGAGCTTCACCCGGCGCTGGCCCGGCGTATAAGTCCACGCCTTCCGGGGCCTGGCGCTGGGATCCAGGTAGTCGGCCAAACCTGTCATTTCACCTACCCTGCGGGCCGGCGACTTGGTGACGGAATAGACCCGCCAGGCCATGGTGGGATCACGATCTTTCTGATCCAGTTCGTAGTAAGGAAAATTCTGATAGGTCTGCTGTTCCGCTGTCTTAATGGGCCGGCCGTTGGCATCCACCACCCAGGATCGCGAAGACATGGTGACCATGTCCTTGCTGCCCTGGTAGCGCAACTGCTGGTTCCACATCACCTCGTGCCCCGTCTTGGGAATCGGGAACGGCATGCCGCCACGGCAGGCCACGTCCACCGCCAAGCCGTCCTTCAGGCTGCGGCAACTGGTGGCGTTACGCCGTGTCGCAGCCAAGACCGCGTCGGGGTAGGCTACAGTGCGGTGGCTCGGGTAAACGTCCAGGTAGTACTCCGGGAATCGGGCCAGCAACTGCCGCTGGCCTTCCGAGAGCTTGTCGGCGTACTGCGCCATGTTGCGTGCGTCAATGCGGTAAAGCGGTTTCTCACCTTTGAACGGATCGACCCAAAAACCGCTGCCCGGCTTGTGTCCGGCAGGCGCGCTTCGGAGCCCCCCGGTATAGGGCGGAATGCTGCCGTCGGCATTGCCGGCGCGCACCGCGCCGAACTCTGTCAGGCTGCTACCCAATTGGCGGGCCTCCTCAGGAGAGACTCCTGCTGCGGCGGCGAGGTGCACGGCCAGCAGTGCCAGCGAAAATATACGGCGCATGGTCACGATCCAGTCAAACGAAAAGATGAAAGACGATTGGGTGATAGAAGGGTGCCGACTCAGCGCATCAATTGCCCATAGCGCGATCGCACCCCCACGTCCACCCAGTCGGAGCCCTGGTTGCGCTGGCGCGCGAAGCTCACGCTGAAGCCGCCCAGATCCAGATCGTTGAGCTGCGATAGCGTGGCAGCCACTGCCTCGGGCGTGAGACGCGGCGTGCGGCGCAAGGCCTCTACCAGCACCCTGGTGTTGATGTAGGCCTCCATGCCCACGAATGTCACCGCGTGGCCCGCGCCGTAGGTGTCCATGTTCCTTTGGAACTCCTGAACCAGGCGCAGATTGCCCGCCTCCGGATTGGGCACCACAGTGGTGAAGCCGAAAAGACGGCCCTTGAAGCCAGCCAGTAGCGTGTTGAGGTGAGGACTCGCCAGCGAAGCGATAACGCGGGGCCATTCCTCCCGTGCCCCCAATTGAAGATCCACCAAGGCCTCGGCCGTCGGCAGTTGCAAGGCAAGCACGGCCCCATGAAAACCCTCCCCGCCCAGGAACTTGATCAGCTTCTGCACGCTGTCGCCCGGCAAGCCGACAGGAACGGCGAGCACGGTGGCGGTCATACCCTCCCCGCCCATGGCGCTCTTGAGCGCTGCGACCGATTCGCTTTCCGGCGCGTCGGTGACGATGGCGACCCGAAAGCAGGCGATGGCCCTGAACTGCCGGGCCAGGGCCTCGGCCTCACGCGCGCTGCTGGCCCGTACCTGGAACAGCCAGGGGGCACTGCTGCGCGCCAAGGCTGAGGCCCCGCTCAACGGCCCAACCAAGGGCACCTTCAGTACTGCCGTGACTGCGGCGGAGGCCCGGCAAGAAGCCTCGCCCTGACAATTGAGCAAGGCCACCGCCCCACGCTGCGTGATCAGCTCGCGAACATTGCGCTCGTGCTTGCGCGGATCACCATCGTCGTTTAGCGTGACCAAATCAAGCCGACGCCCCTGCACGCCTCCGGCTGCATTTACGCCGTCTATGTACCCTTTGGCCGCAGCCATGACCCGCAATCCGCCGCCGTCCGAATCGGGCCCGATGTTCAGCGACTGGCCCAGGACGATCACGTCGGCGCCAAGCGCCACACTGCACCACACCAGGCCCGCCGACAAAGCCACCGCCAGGCGCCGATACCCACTATTCACATTCCGCATAGTGCGGGTCTCCTTCGTGTTCTTGTTAGGACAAGCCGCTACCCATGAGAACCAGAGGCTGAGTGCAGCGCGTCAACCGCATCCCAGAGAGGTCGGAGGAGCAATGCATGCGGCTACCGCGTGCGCCTTCCTTCCTGACCGCCGACCTTGCTATCCACCCGGTGGGGACCGTCCGCACCGCCTCTCTAGACAAAGGGACAGCGGCATCAAAATTTATACATATTTGCATTTTTTGTCTATATATAAAATTTCCGTTACTAACCTCCCGTCGCACTACGGTGCCTCCAAACGGCAGGCACGAGCGATGCATACCGCTGTTTCACCCCAGCCGAAACACATCCATTGCGCGCCCCAGCGATTCGGCACCGTCCTTGAGGCCCTGCGCCGCCGCCGTGGACTGCTCCACCAACGCGGCGTTCTGCTGCGTCACCGTGTCGAGCTGGGTCACGGCCTCGTTGACCTGGGCGATGCCCTGCGACTGCTCGCGCGTGGCGCTGCTGATCTGCTGCACCAGCGCGCTCACGCGTTCCACCGCGTCCACCACGCCGCGGATGGTGGTGCCCGCGTGGTCCATCTGCTGGGCGCCGCTGGCGATCTGGTCGACCGTCACGCCGATCAGGCCGCTGATCTCCCTGGCCGAGCTGGCGCTGCGCTGGGCCAGCGCGCGCACCTCGCCCGCCACCACGGCGAAGCCCCGGCCCTGCTCGCCCGCGCGCGCGGCCTCCACGGCGGCGTTCAGGGCCAGCAGGTTGGTCTGGAAGGCGATGCCTTCGATCACGCCCACGATCTCGCTAATCTTGGCGGACGAGTGTTTCATCTGCTGCATGGCCGCGCCCAGCTCCTGCACGGCCTGGCCGCCGAGCGAGGCGACCTCGCTGCTCTGCGCGCTCTCCTGCGAGACCTTGGCCGCCGTCTCGGCCGTCTGCAGCACGGTGCTGGCCAGCTGCTCCATCGACGCGGCGGTCTCCTCCAGGCTGCTCGCCTGCGATTCGGTGCGCGCCGACAGGTCCAGGCTGCCGCGCGTGATCTCGGCGGCCGACCGGGTGAAGTTGCCGACCTCGGTGCGCACGTCGCCCACCACGGCGCGCAGGTTCACCTGGGTCTGCTGCAGCCGCTGCATGAGCGCGCCCAGCGGCTCGGGGTAGTCCGTGCCGACCGAGGTC
>JAFEEP010000078.1 GCA_018241045.1 Pseudomonadota bacterium
AGCGGGGCGACGGACGGTCCGGACGCTTGCATCACCTCATCGGCGCCGCGACCGACAAGGCGGCGGAACCACTGTCGGCGGCTCGCCACGAACCGGCCACCGCCCGCGATTGTCGGCGAAGGCGTCGTTGCCCACTCCACTTCGGGGGCGATCCAGTCGGCGGGGGCCTCCGCGGTTCCCGCCGCTCGTACCAGCACCTCGCAGGCGTCAAGATGGAGGGCGAGTCGCGCCGCACCCCGGGCACCGTGCGCGCACTCGCTGCAATGGCTCGCGCCGCGCATCGTTACCGGAATTCGACGCTTCGCCAGGTACGCCAGACTGGCCGCGTCCACCGCGCCAAGACAGGGCACGACCGCGTCGGCGACGGCGCCGGAAGGCGCGCAGGCGATGGTGAAACGGTCCTGTCGAATGGCCTGGCGCAACATGTCGACGGGCTTGAAACCGCCACTCGCCAGCGCATCGGTGGGGCAGGCCGTGACGCACAGGGCGCAGTTCTGGCAGCGCGCGGCATCGATCGCGCCCCCCTCGTCCGACAAGGCGATCGCCTCGTGCGGACAGGCGTCCTCACAACGGCGGCACTCGCTGTAGCGGAAGCGGTAGCGGGTGCAGCGGCTGGCGCGGAACTCGGGATAGGCGATGCTCATTTGGGCGCCGTCCGCAGTTGCTGCAGGGCCGGCCCCTGCTCGCAGGTGTTCTTCGGAATGACGAACTGAACCGCGCGCCCGCCTGGCGGCTCCGCGGTGATGGCGGCGGCGACACGCTCCCACACGCCAACGCCCCCCTCGACCGCGAAGACGGCCTTGCCCGGGTGGGCCGAGGCGATCGTCGCGGCCACGCGCAGGGCCCTCTCATCGTTGTCGGCCACGACCACCACCGACGCGGTCGGGTTGATCCGGATGCCTTCGCGATAGACCAGCGCCTCCGCGATCGTCCGCGCTTGTCGCTGCGCATCGCTGCGCGCATCGATCACGCAGCACGGCGGGCTGGCACGCAAGGCCAGCTCGAGCTGGATCTCGTTGCGCAGGCTCGCCGCCGCCTCGGCGTGCGCCGTCGCGCCCAGCAGGACTGCGATCATCAGGCCGCGGAGGATGAATTTCACCCGCATGGTCATGCCTCCTCGACGACGCCTGGCACCGCGTCGGACGGCGCCAAGACCGGCAGCAACTCGGCGCGGCGCGCGAAGAGCCCTGGCGACAGCGCGATCTGTGCCGCCTTGCCGTAGGCCACCCAGTCGGCCAGCGCCGGGTCGGCTTGCCGACGCGGCGCGAGCCACAGACGATCCCCCAGATCCTCGACCAAGCCTGCGCACAGGTTGAGATCGGTGTCGTCGCCGATGTCGACCTGCACGAGCGCCAGCGAGGCGCCCCGCTTCTTCATTTCACCGAGCCACCAGTCCGCCCGGATACCGCTTGCGCTACCGTCCGCGCGCAGGATCTCCCAGCCCGCTTCGCACAGTGACGGCGTCACGACGCGAAAATCGGCGTTCGATACGGTGTCGAACGACCACGTGACCTCCATGCGGCGCGCAGGAACGAAAACACCGATCCGCTCGGCGCCAAACCGCGCAACCAGCCTTGGAATCAGTTCCGAGTCGCGCAGCGCAGCCTCGCCGAGCAACACCCGCGTGGCGCCGGCGGTCAGCAGCTCGCTTGCCCGCGCCTCGCCGCCAGCGGGCAGGATGATCGCGGCGGCCACGGCGAGCCATGCGCCGACGCCATCCCCATCGATGACGAACAACGCCGCATCGACATCGAGCGGAACCTCGGCGGCGCCGGCAAGGCAGGCACAGCGGATCATGACGGCAGCGCTCCGCTGTGCTCGAACTTCGCGTACGCAAAGGGAAACATCGGATTCTCGCCGTCGGCCGGCAGCGACGCGATCAGCGGGCGCAGCTCCTGCAGCGAGCCGATGATCGGATCGACCCGCACCCCCAGAAAATGCGGACGGTACTTGCCGAGCACCACGAGCGCGTCGTCCAGCAGCAACAGCGCGCCCTCCTGGTTGCGGTTCTGCGTGAAGAACAGCGCGAGGGTGGCGAACGCAAGCCCCTGCAGGAACTCGGCCTCCGGGTCACGCGTGCCCAACATGCTGTTGCGAATCAGCCGCGACCAGCGCTCGTTGAGCAGGTCGTGCAGCGCGCCGAGTTCGTTGGCATTCCACAGCGTGGCAACTTCCGTCCAGTCGAGTTCCGACAGCACCTGGCGATCGGGCGGCAGGATCGGCCGGGTTTGAAGATCGAGCAGCATGTTCATCTCCCTCGCCGTCAGCGCAGATCGTGAAGCGTATGCACGCTGGCCGCACGTTTCGGGCCCGTTGGCGCCGCTTCGCAACTGTTGCAGACCGGCTCGTCCGGGTTGAATTCCACCCGGATCTCGGCCTTCGGCACGACCGCCCGGCCGTGGTCGAGATCGTCGATGCGCAGCCCCATCGCCGCGATTTCCTCGTCCGCGAAACCACCCAGCAAACGCGCCATCTCGCGGTAGAAGGAGTGCTCGGCGGCCTGCTCGATCAGCCGCGCATAGCCGCGCACCCAGCGCCCCAGATGCTGCGTCCAGAATCGCTTCACCTCGCGCTCCAGTCGCCGGTAGCCCGCTTCATCGCCGCGCGCGAGTGCCAGGCTGCACCGCTCCAGCAACTCGGCGACGAACATGAGTTCGACCCCGAGCTGGTCCGGAAACACCTCGAAGCGGCCCTTGTGCAGCACGAATCCCCACTTCGCGTAGGTCTGCTCGACCTTGAAATGCGGGTCCTGCTTGTAACGGCCGGTGAGGCGTACTGACTCGACCGGGGGAAAGCCACCGGTCGCCGCGAACAGCGTCGTGTATTCGCACGCCAGGCGCTCGACCAGGGCTTCGCTGTCCGGCGCCGTGAAGTCGGCATCGAATTGCATGCCGGCCGTCGCGAGGCTCTGCAGCACGTCGGAGCTGCGCATCGCCTGCACGAACACCTGCCCCGGCTCCTCGACGAAAACGCCCGACAGCAACCGATACACGTCGGCTCGAGCCGCGCACTCGGCATTCAGTTCGGCGGACGAAAGCCGCGGATGGGCGTACTCGACCGCTATGACGTCATCTTCGATCGCAAGCAAACTCTTGAGCATGGTGACTCCCGTTCAGTGTCCGCCGCCCGCCTTGGGCTTCACGCTCTCCGGCCCCGCCCATGCCACCATCTCGGGGTGCATCTTGCGATGCAGATCGCCGGTGTACGCATAGCGCATGGTTTCCTTGTAGGCGGCGTAATGCTTGTCCCAGTCGCCATGGATGTCGCCGTACTTGTCGTCCGGCCCCGCCTTGCTGACCTTCACCACGGTGTCGTACCAGCCCTGCGAGCCGCCGATCGGGTCCGCGACCACCGGGATGATCGCGTTCGGATGCACGCCACGGTCGTCCCACCACACGTTGTTCAGGTCCGGATCGTCGGTGCCGCCGAAAGCCGGCTTGTCCTTCAGCTTCAGCGTCGCCAGCCGCCCGTATTCCCAGTGCCCGAACCCGGTGGCGATCGAAATCACCTTGGGGTGGATGCCCTCGGTGACATAGGCCTTGGTCACCAGGTAGCCGACCGGACTTTCGACCCGCACCAGGTCGCCCGTCTTCACGCCGAGCGTCCTGGCCGTATCGGGGTTCATCCACGCCGGATTGCTGTGGGCGATCTCTGCCAGCCACTTCACCGCCGCCGTGCGGGACTGCTTGTGCACGTTGAGCTTGAAGGTGGACAGGATCATTTCGTCGTCCTTCATGGCCTCGTGCCACGGAATGCGCTTGAAGGTCGGCATCGGGTTGAAGCCGTACTCGGCCCACGCATCGACGCGCACGTTGATCACCCGGTTAGGGGTCGGGAAACCCACGTAGTTGCGGCCATTGCGCTGGATGCCGATCGCCGCGCCGTTCCTGGTGATCAAGCCGTGCCCATCCACCATCGCGCCTTCCATGTCCGCGGCCGACAGCTCCTTCTTGTACAGGCCATACTCG